>JBIIVI010000369.1:0-2929 GCA_044339555.1 Cyclobacteriaceae bacterium
TCGCAGAGGAATGCACGCAGAGTTCGCGGAGAGTTTCTTTGCGTTCTTTGCGTGGATTTTTTCACGCAGAGTTCGCAGAGGAATGCACGCAGAGGTCGCGGAGGGTTTCTTTGTGTTTGTTTGCGAGTTCCTTTGTGCTGTTTGCGTGGATTTTTTCACGCAGAGTTCGCAGAGGAATGCACGCAGAGGTCGCGGAGGGTTTATTTGTGTTTGTTTGCGAGTTCCTTTGTGCTGTTTGCGTGGATTTTTTCACGCAGAGTTCGCGGAGGAATACACGCAGAGGTCGCGGAGGGTTTCTTTGCGTTCTTTGCGAGTTCCTTTCCGTTCTTTGCGTGGAATTTTTCCAGCAGAGGCCCTTGAGAGTTCCTCTGCGCGCTTTGCCTGGAATATCTTACGCAGAGGCCCACTCGGCAGTTTTCTGGGCCGCACCAAAAACAAAAAAGCCCCGACCGCGGTGGCCGGGGCTTTCGCTCCTCCTCTTGGGCTTGAACCAAGGACCCCCTGATTAACAGTCAGGTGCTCTAACCAGCTGAGCTAAGGAGGATTATCCCCTTTTTTGGGAGTGCAATATTACGCGAATGGCATCCACATCTCCAAAACAGCATGGCAATAATTTCTCACGTCTTTTCTTTTCCCTAAATTCCAACATGTTACGATGTTTCTTTCTCGCATTGGGGGTTTTATTTGGCCCGGTGGGGCATCCGCAAAATCTGGTTGTCGCCTCGGAAAAATTCACCCAACAACGGTGGCCAGCCCAATGGATAGTTCCGAAAAAAGAACCGGGCGCATTTGGCGTTTTTCTGTTTCGTAGCGAGTTTTCGTTGGCCTCGCTGCCGAAACAATTTGTCATTCACTTGTCGGCCGACAATCGGTACCATCTATGGGTAAACGGCCGCTACCTCCATGAAGGGCCGCAACTAGGCGACTCACGGCAATGGCATTTTGAATCAGTTGACATCGCCCGGTCGCTTCAAGTCGGAACCAATGTAATTGCCGTTCAAGTGATTGATTTTGGTGGCGCAGCCCCCTTGTATCAAATGGGCAAGGGTGCTGCCTTGATAGTGCAAGGCAATAGCGAGACCGAGCGCGTGGTGAATACGCCGGGTAATTGGCGGTATCAAAATGATCTCTCGGTTACACCGATCATGTATAAGTTTGTTGATGCACGGCTGTTCTACCAGTTCTATGCAGCCGGACCCACGCAACGCACCGATGCCCGCCAACAGATTGTCGGTTGGCAACAGCCTGGGTTCTCTCATGCCGACTGGCTAACACCTACCGTGCTGGCCACGGGTGCCCCGCATGGTGCGGCTGGCTTTGGCGATGAAGTGCGGGAGTTGGTGCCGCGTACGATTCCGCTTCTTGAACGAACGCATCAATCATTTCAGGTGATTCGTAGAAGTGTAGGTCTGGCTGAAAAGCCAACTTTAGGTCAGCCCTTTACCATTCCACCACGCACTTCAGCAGTTTTGTTACTCGATCAGCAGCAGCTTACGGTGGCTTATCCCGAATGGACTGTTACCGGCGGAGCGGGCGCTACGTTGCGAGCGGTTTATGCGGAGGCCGTGTTTGCCGACATCAACAAAATCGGGCACCGTGATTCCATCGGTAACAACGAGCCCAAAGGTGTGTACGACATTTTTATTGCATCCGGTTCCCGCACAACGTTTTCCACATTGGCGCCACGAACATTTCGCTATGTGCAATTGGAAATCACCACCCAGGACGCGCCCCTGACCGTAGAGAAAATGGGCAGTTGGTTTGTGGGCTATCCGTTCGAGCAACACGGCCAGTTTGCCAGCAGCGATCCTACCCACGAAAAAATTTATCAGATCGGTTGGCATACGGCCCGGTTATGTGCTTTCGAGACGTACATGGATTGTCCCTACTGGGAGCGCCTGCAATACGTGGGCGACACGCGCATCCAGGCGCTGGTATCGTACTACGCATCGGGAGACGACCGCCTCGCCCGCAATGCCATTCAACAATTTCATCAATCGCTCACGTACGATGGGCTTACCTACAGTCGCTACCCTTCGGAGCAGCCGCAGTTCATTCCCAATTATGCGCTAGTTTGGGTTTTGATGATTCATGATTTCTGGATGTACCATCCGGACGACGCATTTGTACGACCTTTCCTTCCGGGGATGCAGCGCGTGTTGGAGCACTTCGAACGCTATCGTACCCCCGAGGGCCTGATCGGCTTGCAAGCCTATTGGGATTTTCTGGATCATTCGTATTCATCGAAAAAAATCTCGGACGAAAGCGCCAACAAAGGATTGGCCGCCAACAGTTTGTTCTATGTGCTCACGCTGCGGGCAGCCGCGGATGTGCTGGCGCATTTTGGACAAAAGGAGTTGGCCCAAAACTATCGCCTACAGGCTCAACAACTTGCCAACCGTGTGCGCGCCACGTGCTGGAATCCGGCCCGAAAACTTTTTGCCGATTCCCCCGATCAAAAACACTTCAGCATGCATGTAAACATTCTGGCCGTGCTCGCGGAGTTGGTGAAAGGAGACGAAGCACGGCTGTTGCTTGAAACAACCATGAGCGAAAAAGCGATTACCCCCACCACACTTTATTTCGACTTCTACCTGGGCCGTGCGCTACAGAAGGCCGGGGCTGCCGATTTGTACGAGCAGTTGCTTTCGAAATGGAAGGATTTATTGAATCTCGGGCTCACCACGTTTCCCGAGGGCGTTAATCGCAGCGAGTGCCACGCATGGAGTGCCAGTCCGAACTTTGAAATGCCGGCCTTATTTGGCGGCATTCAACCCGCATCGCCCGGGTTCAAGACCGTGTTAATCGAACCGCAATTGGGTAAACTCACGCACCTGAAAACAGCGGTGCCGCATTGGGCCGGAAGCCTCAAGGTTGAGATTCAAAAAAATCCGGCAGGCTGGAAAGTAGAAGTTGAATTGCCGCCGGG
>JBIIVI010000370.1:0-2923 GCA_044339555.1 Cyclobacteriaceae bacterium
CTCCTGGCTAAACCTCAGTTCCCAGCCTCCTATCCATAGTAGCGGAGGTGACTTACTTAGCAAACATATTTCTTTGCGATGCATTGATCCCATTGTAACCTTAGGTCCGTGCGGGGTCTTCGTTTCGAGACCCCGCAGATTGCGGGTCACAGCTATCTCGTTTCGAGCCCTGAAGGCAACGAGGGTGCCGGGCGAAGTCCCCTCTGAGACCAAGGGTGAGGTTAATAATTGGGCAATTGATCTCTCCTGGCTAAACCTCAGTTCCCAGCCTCCTATCCATAGTAGCGGAGGTGACTTACTTAGCAAACATATTTCTTTGCGATGCATTGATCCCATTGTAACCTTGAAGATGACAAAGTAGGATTACCAGTACCTTAAGTTTCAGAACTCTGTAGCGCACGAAACAATCAAAGAGAAGTGCAATCGCAATAGACACGAGAGCTAGCGCACCTTAAGCCGGTAGTGCTTCCCCGGCAACGTCACCAATTTGTTTTGCATTTCAAGGGATAGCAGGGCCGTGGCCAGCGTGCCGGGTGCAAATCCGGTTTGCAACGCCAGGTCATCGATCGATAGTGTGGAATGGTGTCGCAAGGTTTCAACAATTTTGTTTTCGGTGGGATCGCTAAGGGGCAACGAAAGTTGTTCCGCTGCATCCGGTTGGGAACTGCTTGCTGCTACATCCCAATTCATGATGTAGTGCAGATCTTTTACAGATTGCAGCAAGTGCGCTTTATTTGTTTTGATCAAATGATTGCACCCTTCCGAAAAGGTGGCGTTCACATTTCCCGGCACGGCAAAAACATCTTTCTGGTAGCTGTTGGCAATTTCTGCCGTAATCAGCGCACCTCCCTTTAAAGCCGCTTCCACCACAATCAACGCGTCACATAAGCCCGCAATAATCCGGTTGCGGGCTGGAAAATTGTGGGCATCAGGCTGAGTACCGAATGGATTTTCGCTCAGCAACGCACCACCCTCTGCCAACATCTTGCGCGTGGTTTCTTTGTGTGCAGCAGGGTAGATCACATCTAATCCGCTCCCCAGCACGCCAACGGTTACCAGTCCGTGCTTGAGTGCTTCTTTGTGCGCAGCAATGTCGATCCCGTAAGCGAGTCCACTAAGAATGATCGGACGTAAAGGTTGCAAGTCCGCGATGAGTTGTTCCACCATTGCCTTGCCGTAATCCGTTGCCTGGCGCGTTCCCACCAGGGCCACAATTTTGGTATGATTGAAGGAGGTGGATCCTTTCATATACAGTAAAGCAGGCGCGTCCTCGATTTCCTTCAATCGCTGCGGGTAGGTGGACTCGGTGAATGCCACCAGCGAGACACTTTCTTTTTCGGCTTGGCGTAACTCGCGTTCGGCTTGCCGGAAATACTGCTTCGCTAAAATGGCGTCCACGGTTTTTTCTCCTACGGCTGGAATCTTCAAGAGCCGCACGCGGGTTTCCTTAAAAACTTGTTCGGCTGAGCCGCAATAGGCAATTAGTTGCTTAAGCAGGTAGTCGCCAATGCCGGGGGTGGAGTGAAGTGCTATGAGCGAGAGTTTTTCCTGATTCATCGCATCAGGGAGAGCGTTAGCGAATCTTATCGCGCAAATCGGCCATGAACTGTCTAATCCGCTTCAGCGAATCAAGCATCTCCATTTTATCTTTTACCGCTTGCGAGTCGTTCTTCAGCATTTCTTTGGCGCCTTGCAAGGTAAACCCCTTTTCTTTCACCAAGTGGTAAATCGTGCGTACGTTATCGATGTCTTCGCGGGTAAACTGGCGGTTGCCTTTGCGATTTTTCTTTGGCTGGATAATTTCAAATTCCGACTCCCAAAAACGAATCAGGGAAGGGGCTACATGAAACATCTCGGCAACTTCTCCTATGGAGTAATAAATCTTTTCAATTTCTTTTTCCTTATACGCCATGAAGGAGTCGTTGCTGCTAAAAAATCTGGGGATTAAAAAATTAACTTTATGCAAAGTAGTAATTCTTTAACCCCGCAGCCAAAAACTTTCAAGAAAATTAATCGACAAGATGTTAACGTGGTTTTGTGGATGAAAACACCCATCCATCGTCTCGAATATCAAGGTTCAATTCAGGGAAATCTTCGCGCGTAAGCGTTTTTATTCGTTGGATTACCAGCTTTTGGGGATCGATTTCCACATTTCCACGTGCTTGCTGTCGGGTGGCCGTAATGTGTGCTTTCAAAAAACTTCCGGAGCGATCAGTGAAAACTTTGATGATAGGCGCCAAACCATTCACACCACTCACGTTGATGCCTCCATACGTACAAAAGTTACCCAGGCTATAGGCGATGAAGCGATCTTTGTACACTTCCACCGCGCGCGTAACGTGAGGCCCATGACCAAAAACAATGTCTGCGCCCGCATCAATCATGGCGTGCGCAAATCCGTGCACGTTGCCGCGGTTCTCGCCATGAAAGAGTTCTTCTTTTCGCGGCACGTGTTGGTATTGAGGCCCTTCCGCACCACCGTGAAAGCCCACGATCACAATATCAGCCAACGAATCTACCTTCATTACCAATGTCCGGGCACGTGCCCAATCGTTTAGCGGCATGCAATTGCTGTTGGGCGCGAAGCCGCAGAAGCCATAACGAACACCGTTTCTTTCCACTAACGTGTAGGGTTGTTGAAGCTGGCCGGCATGAGCAATGCCAGCGTTTTCCAAGGTTCGCATACTACTTTTACGACCCGATTCGCCAAAATCGCCTGCATGATTATTGGCGAGACACATGATGTCGAAGCCAGCGGTAGTTAAATTCGCTACAAAGTTTTCGGGACTACGAAACACATAGCAAACTTTCGGATCGCGACAGGTTTTAGCCGTGCCGCCCTCATTTAGTAAAACACCTTCGAGGTTACCGATGGTAAGATCAGCATCTGCTAGAATTCCGTTTACCACCTGCATGAGGTCGC
>JBIIVI010000075.1:0-12804 GCA_044339555.1 Cyclobacteriaceae bacterium
ACTGGCAAGAAGAAGATGATTTTGATGTACTGTAGCCAACCTAGACGAAATGACGTGGTTAAATTATAGTACTCACCCGAATGGTGCGCCACATGGGTGGCCCACCAAAATCGCTGGCGATGAGAACTGTTGTGCGCCCAATAGCTGCAAAAATCATACAGCAGGTAGGCCGGTAGAACCGACCACCAACTAAATGTCATTCGCCAAGGAACAAGATTGTAAACCCACACCGCACCATAAAAAAGCAAAATCTTAATTCCCAAACTTATAAACACATTGCCAATGCCCAGAATTAAAGAACCGAGCGACTCGTTGATATTGTAAAGCCCGCGCTGCTGGCGATATGAAAAGAAAGCCTCCAGGGCCACCAGAACAAACATCACGGGCGCGGCCCAGATGATCAGCTCCGGCGCATTCTGCTGCAACGTCTCAATCGCCTGCCAGGAGATGGGGGATGCTGCAACTGATTCTTTGGTCATGTCTGGTTTGTTTCGTGATTCCTGTGCACGGTCGTATTAAAAGCAAGAGCCAGAAGAAGTCTCCTGTCTCTTTGCTTATGCAGGTTGTATTCTAGTTAGGATATTTCGTGGCCATGTCTTTCACCGCCTTATTCAACTCGTCCATCTCCGCGTTAAACTCGCGTTTGTACGAAGTCCACTGCACGGTGCTGGTGGTAGCCGACTCTTTGAATTTCTTTTCGATTTGCTGAGTTTTTCCTTCCAGCTTGTTTACGCTGGTATCGTAGTTGGCCTGAATGGCTTTGGCATCTTTATACTTCTTTGCCTTCAACATAGAAATGGAAGCCCGATTTTCTTTGAGTTTAGCTTCTGCCTCGATTTTGAATTTCTCATAATCAGCAGCGGAATCGATTTTTGCTTCGCGTTGCACTACCTGCGTGTAGTTCGTTGGCTCCGCTGGCTTGTCGTTCGGAGATTGGCCCACCGCGGAAAAACTTGTCAAGCCAATGGCACATGCAATGGCCAGCGCATTACTGGTTCTTTTCATAGTTGTGTGATTTGTATGGCGCAAAGATCAGCGTCTGCCCGCTTTAGGCCGTTGTACAAGTCGGGCAACTTGTTACATCAATCACTGAATGCCGCTGTTTTCACGTGATTGGCCAGCGACTTACCTGGAACCTAAAAGAGACTTGCGGGGGCAAGTCGCAAAAACTCCTGCCACGGTATCCCGCTGTTCCCAACTAAAAGCACTTTATTGGGTTTGTGGTGTTTCTGAAAAAACCTCCGTTCCGGGAGCCTTTTGTGTTCGACCGCTCTTCACTTCCAAACCGATCACACTTCCGTTGCGCTCCAACAACAAAATCAATTTCGTCATTTCGATGTCTCCAATAATAAAACGTGTAACCATCGCGCAGTTGATGATTCACCAAATGAGCGCCAATCGCTGCTTCCACCCAACGACCCCATGCATCGGATTGGGTCATTATTGTATTCATGGAGGCTGCTTGTTGTGCAGTAAGCAAAGCCGTGTTGTGTACCTGAAACTTTGGGCCTGAAGAACGCTGGCGAAGTTGGCCTCCGGTGTATTTTTCAATACCGGCCAGCAAGCCTGCCGTATTAAGCAGTTGTAAGTAGTGGGCTAAGGTGGTAGTATTGCCCGCCTCTTGCCATTGTCCCACGATTTTTGTGTACGAAAGAATTTGTCCTGAATACAAACAACCTAACTCAAAAAGTTTTCGCAACAAGGCTGGCTTGTCAACGCGGGTAAGCATGAGAATATCTCTGGAGATACTGGTTTCGATAAGGGCATCGTTTACATATTTTTTTTCAACGATCTTCCTCACCGATCAAACCCGCTGCGCCTGGATAGCCTCCAAACCAAACATATTGTTCCGCTGTAACACCAAAAGCCTGCTCCATCTCAGAAAATGATCAATGGCCGAGGTGGATCGTTTCAAACCGACCCATAAGCGACTACGTTAACCCTTGCTGCAAAAGCAAACGCGATGAGCCCAGAAGGATTACACGAATCGGTTCATCCGTTCGCGTGTATGCATTTAAATGCTCAAATGTCAAAATCCACAGAGTGCTCGGATCTGACTTTCAAGTAGTCCCGCCCAGAATCGAACTGGGATCAAAAGTTTAGGAAACTTCTATTCTATCCGTTGAACTACGGGACCAAGCTTCTTGCAGAGCGCGCAAATATAGGAGGTTCCGTCTGAAAAGTTTACAATCGGGGTGTCCGCGCCAACTCTGCCTCCGCCGCAATAAACCCAAAGGCCGCAAACTGCTTGCCTGTTACAACTTGTTGGAAAATCTCGCGGGCTTTCTCCGGCTGCCCATGGTATAAGTACCAATTGCCTACCCCGTACCCCTGCGTGGCCAGGGCCAGATCGCGGTCCTCCGCGCTGCCATCTACCTGCAAGACTTGTTCGGGTGTAATTTTTCCGGCGTAGAGTTGTAAGCGCTGGTGGTACGAATCATTTTCAATGATGTTGAGTTCGGTCGGCAGCATGGCCAGCACATTTGCAGCCTGATCCTTTTTGCCAGCGCGTTGCAAGGCCATGTACAGCCAGTCGGCCGTGGCGGTTTTCAGGTCATCGTTTACGGAAACTTCCCAACATTCTTTGTACGCAGCAATGGCTTTCTCCCAGTCGCCTTGCAGGTAATACGCTAAACCCAGGTGATACCAGATGTTAAACTGCGTATTGGATAACGGCTGGTTAAGTTTGTTCGGTTGCCCGTCCGGCTCAACCTCAAGCGGTGCGCCCTGCATGAGTGTAGCGGCTTTTTCCAAATCGGCTACAGCCAAATCAAACTTGCGCAGTGTAATGTAGCGGTGGCCGCGGTGGCGGTACAAGCGATACGAGTTGGGAAACTGCTGAATACCGTTCGTGAAGATCTCGATTGTCTTATTGAAATGCGACAGATACGCTTCCCTGCGGCCGTACCAGATAAAGTTCTCTTCCGTGGCGGCCGCCCCGAAGTTGGTCTGCGCCACCTGCAGGTTACTATCAAGCCGCGCTTGCGCCCCGGCCGAGCGTTCGGGTTCAAAATACGCCTGCCCGGTTAGTCCAATCAGGACTGGTTCGTTTGTTTCGGTGGCTTCCTTTTTTGGCGACTCGCAGGCGCTCACCACTGCAAGCGCCAGCAACACGTACATTCGGGTGCGCATCGTTCGTTAATTCATGCCCGGCTGCTTCAACGTGAAGCCCGCCTTTTGTTTCTCCTCGGCCACGATCTTGCGCACATCCTCCAGCAACTTCTTGGCATCGTACACCACGCCATCCTTCACGGTGTATTTCACTCCGCCCACGCGTTCCACTTTGTTGTCGGACGAAAGCTTGATCGCACCCGTACCATACAGCACTTGCAAGTTTTCGAGCGGGTTCTGATCCACGATCACAAAATCCGCCAGCTTGCCAACTTCCACCGAGCCAATTTCTTTCTCCATGCCGAGCGCCTGAGCACCATGTAACGTGGCCGAGCGGATGATCTCCAGCGGATGGAAGCCACACTCGCGCAATAATTCTAGCTCACGCACGTAGGCAAAGCCGTAGGTTTGAAAAATGAATCCTGAATCCGAGCCGGTGGTTACGCGGCCGCCGCGGTTTTTATATTCGTTCACGAACGTCATCCACAACTGGTAATTCTTTTTCCACTCCACTTCCTGCTCAGTGCCCCAGTTGAACCAGTAGGAGCCGTGCGCCCGGCGGTTGGGTTGGAAGAATGCCCACAACTGCGGCAGCGTGTAATCTTCGTGCCACTCGGCCCTACGCGCCCGATGTAAGTCGCGGCTGGCTTCGTAAATGTTAAACGTGGGATCAATCGTAAAGTCCAGTTCGAGCAGTCGGTTCATGACTTTATTCCAATGCTCGGAATAAGGTGGCGCTGCCTGCCTCCACAACTTGCCGGCGTTTTCAAAGCGGTGTTGCTCGTCTTGGTAGTTGTAGTTGAGCGGATAGTCCTGTATGGTGCGATCGGTAAACAACGCTTCAGGCAATCCATACCAATGTTCCATGGAGGTTAAGCCCGCTTCAGCGGATTTCACCACGTTCCAACGCGCTACATCCAGCTGCGCATGATGGCATGCCGACCGTAAACCGATGCGTTTGTTTTCGCGGAGGGCTGCATCCATCACTTCGGGTTTGGCGCCAAAAAACTTGATGCCATCGGCACCCTTCGCTTTATTTTCGTTTACCCACGCCCGGGCTTGCTCCGCAGTGGTAATTTTTTCTTTTGCCCCTGAGCCAAACACATTATAAGCAAGAATGCGCGGGGCGGTAATGACGTTTTTTGCGCTCTTGTTTTTCTGATCGAGCACCCAGTCTAATCCGTTACCGGCCGATGGATCGCGAATGGTGGTAACCCCGTGGCCCATCCATAACTTAAAAACATATTCTGCAATCGGGGCCTGACCACCACCGATGTGCCCGTGCATGTCCACAAACCCAGGCATGAGGTACATGCCTTCTGCATTTACTTCTTTGCCACCCGCCTCCAGTTTAGGTCTGCGCTCCGGATTGATCGACACTCCCGGGTAGCCCACCGTTTCAATGCGGGTGATGCGGTTATTGCGCACTTCAATGTCGATCGGCCCAATGGGCGGCGCACCTGTGCCATCGATGAGTGTTACGCCGCGGATGAGCAACTGCGGGTAAGGGCCATCGCCCTCTTTTACTTCGGGTGCTTTTTTAATCTGGGCCCCGGCAGCACTGCCTACCAGAACAAGCAAAAACAAGAGATTCTTCATACCTTGATTGAATGTTGGAAGCTATGCGTTTTTCACCCGAAAAGAAAGCACTCTTTTGTGCACTTGTGCTAACCGGTGCCGGATGGTTGAGCGGCTGCATCCGGGTGAAGCCTACGCCGCCGCCGCATTTGGCATCGCGCGAACAACTATCCGTACCGCCCTCGCATTTGGTGTTTCCGGTGGCGTTTGACTTTACCACGATCGAAAAACTGGTAAACGAAAAGCTCAAGGGCACGTTCTTACATCAAACAATCGCACTTGATGCCAAGGGCGATAGCCTGCGGCTGGAAATCAGTCGCACGGAACACATCCGACTTTGGTGGCGCGACAAAAAAGTGCGCGGGCAGTTTCCACTACGCATTGCCGGGTGGGCCACCGTTAAAAAAGCAGGTATCACCATCCGCAATGCAAAACCTGTCTCCACAAATGTGATCATCCACATCGAATCGTTCACGCGCATCGGGCCCGACTGGAATCTTGACTTCAACACAAAGATCACCCAAATCGAGTGGCGCAGCGACCCGCGCCTGCAAGTAGGACCTGTTTGGATTAATCTGCGTAAGCCCATTGAAAAGGTAGTTGATTCCAAAAAGCAAGAGCTGGCCGCAAAGTTGGATGGCGAGTTAAAAAAGGTTGTGCCGCTGCCGCAGATTATTGGTGATCTCTGGCAGAAGATGCAGCAGCCCATTTTGATTAATCGAAAAAAAATACCGGTGTACCTCGTGTATCAGCCGGAAGACATCACTGCAAAGATTCTTTCCACCACGAAAACAAATGTGCTGGAAGTGCGCGTAGCCACGCGTGGAATGTTATCAACATCTTTCTCTGCAGTTCCTGATTTTGTGGCCATTGCATTACCCGCCAAAAAAGATACTGAGTCAACCTCCGACAGTTTACATCTGCACCTGCGGGCACGAATTCCTTTCGCCAAGATAAACGAGGTCATGGGGCCGGAGGTAGTTAAGAAGCCCTTGCGCTACGAGGGTTACGAGGCCATCATCAAAAAGGCCGAAGTATATGCCACCCAAAACAACCGGCTGGCGGTGGCGGTAGATGTTCGTGGCGATGTACACGGCAGCGTTTATCTCACCGGTAACGTAGCGTACGACACCGCCCGCGAGCAAATCCGGGTAACCGACTTTGGATTTGATGTGCACTCCGAAGAAATGCTCGTGCAATCGGCCAACTGGCTGTTACATGATTATGTGATCGACATGTTCAAAGACAAGTTGCAGGTAGACGTGGGGCCCGTATGGCGGCAATTGCCCGCCCTGATTTCCGCCGGAATCGAAAAAGGGAAAAGTGGCCAAAAAATTAACTTGTTAATCGATTCGCTTGCCGTGCGGCCCGGTCAGTTTTTGGTGAACCAAGACGAGATTCAAATGGTGTTTGAAGCAACGGGCAAAGCCCGGCTAGAGTTAGAAGACCGGATTTTTGCAAAAAAAGTGAAGAAGCCATCTAAATAGAGCTTAACTCAATCGAATTCGGTATTTTTTTGTTGAATTTGGTTCATTTTTGACCCTATTCTTTCGAATTTTGAGTTCTAACAACTACAAACCACTATGAGTAAACCCAAAAAGCGCTGGATCGTCATTTTTGGCGTGCTGGTACTGCTGCAATTGATTGTCTTGTTTGATGGCAGTCCACTTTCGACCGAAGGAGCCGACACGATCGACAAGGCGGATACCGCCTGGATGATTGTGGCTAGTGCTTTTGTGCTTTTTATGACCCCCGGCCTGTCTTTTTTCTATGGCGGCATGGTAAGCTACAAAAACGTGATTTCCACGATGTTGCAAAGCTTTATTGCCTTGGGGGTGATCAGCCTTCTGTGGTATTTGGTGGGTTTCAGCCTTGCCTTTGGCGAAAGCATTGGGGGTTTCATCGGCAACCCCACTACCTTTTTCGCTTTTAAAAATGTTGGGTTAGGCCCGCACCCCGCGCTGTCGCCCACGTTTCCGTTACTGCTTTTTGCGCTCTTCCAACTCAAGTTTGCCATCATCACGCCTGCGCTCATTACCGGCAGCTTTGCCGAGCGGGTAAAGTTTACATCCTACCTGATTTTCATGTGCTTGTTTGCATTGTTGGTGTATTGCCCCCTAGCCCATTGGACGTGGCACCCCGAAGGTTTTTTACGAAAATGGGGCGTGCTGGATTTTGCCGGAGGTAGCGTAGTACACATGTCGGCCGGGTTTGCTGCATTGGCCGGTGCATACATCTTGGGGAAGCGCGAAAACAAAGACCATCAGCCCGCCAACATTCCATTTATCCTTCTGGGCACCGGCATGTTGTGGTTTGGCTGGTTTGGATTTAACGCCGGTTCTGCGTTAGCCGCGAATGGTTTGGCCGTGCAAGCCTTTGCTACTACCAACATGGCTTCTGCCAGCGCCATGATTACCTGGGTGATGTTCGATGCGCTTGTCGGGCGGAAAATTTCTGCGATGGGTGCGTGTATCGGGGCCGTGGTAGGCCTCGTGGCGATTACACCCGCTGCCGGATTTGTCAACTTAAGCCAAAGTGTGTTTATCGGATTTGCTGCCGCCATTATCAGCAACCTGGCGGTGTACTACAAGCAACGCACTTCGCTGGACGACACGCTGGATGTTTTCCCTTGTCATGGTGTGGGCGGTATTGTGGGCATGATTCTCACGGCGGTGTTTGCCAAAGATGTGGGGTTGGTATATGGACAAACGCAAACCTTCTTCTATCACCTGTTGGCGTTGGGCATCGTAGCCGTATTCACCTTTGGTGGCTCGTACATCATTTACAAAATCACCGGCATGATTACCCGCCTGCGCGTATCGCCCGAAGACGAGCGCATGGGCCTCGACCTGAGCCAGCATTCGGAAACCACGGAGTCAAAAATGCACGTGGCGTGATTGGATTGCGGCTGGTTGCTGGTTACTGGCGGCTAGTCGCTAGCAACCAGTGACTAGGATCTCGCAGCTTCGAACCATGGCGTAACTCAAACGCATTCCCTACCTTTCCATCAAACACTTGATTACCCATGAAATCCGGATTCTTCATGTTGGTCGCCTTTGCGACCCTCGCGGCCTCTGCCCAAAAAAACAAACCCGAAGTTCTTCAAGCCATCGATAAGCGATCGGAGTTTTATTCATCTGTGGCGCAGCAGATCTGGGGATTTGCGGAGGTGGGCTTTCAGGAGGAAAAGAGCAGCGCGTTGTTGCAGCAAACCTTACGGGATGCCGGTTTTACCATCCAAGCGGGTGTGGCCGAGATGCCCACGGCCTTTGTTGCCAGCTACGGCAGCGGCAAGCCGGTGATCGGCATCTTGGGTGAGTTCGATGCGCTGCCCGGCGTATCGCAAGAAGCCGTGGCCGAGTACAAACCCATCCCCAGCCAAAAAGCCGGGCACGCCTGCGGGCATCATCTTTTTGGTGCGGCCTCGGCCTCTGCCGCCGTGGCGTTGAAGGACTGGCTAATCGCCACCAAACGCAGCGGTACGATTCGGTTCTACGGCACACCGGCAGAAGAAGGCGGATCTGGCAAAGTGTATATGGTGCGCAGCGGTTTATTTAACGATGTGGATGCCGTGATCCACTGGCATCCGGGGGCAGAGAACGATGCCAGCGCGGCTTCTTCGCTGGCCAACAAAACGGGCAAGTTTCGATTTTACGGAGTGTCGTCTCACGCAGCCATGGCGCCCGAGCGCGGCCGCTCGGCACTGGATGGCGTAGAAGCAATGAACGACATGGTGAACATGCTGCGCGAACACGTTACGCAAGAGAGCCGCATTCATTATGTCATCACCCGCGGTGGCGAGGCGCCCAACGTGGTGCCCGCGTTCGCGGAAGCGTATTATTATGTGCGCCATCCAAAGGCGGAAGAAGTAAAGAATATGTGGGAGCGCATCACACGAGCCGCACAAGGTGCCGCACTCGGCACGGACACGCGCGTGGAAATTGAAGTAACCGGCGGCGTGTATAACCTGTTGCCCAACGAAGTGCTTGGCAAGGTGATGGATGCGAACCTGCGGCAGGTGGGCGGCTACGCACTGTCCGACAGCGAGAAACAATTTGGAGCGGCCATTCAAAAAACGTTTAAGGGCAACATTCCGCCGCTGGAAAGTACCGCCCGCATCGAACCGTTTCAGGTAACGGACGTAGCCATGCCCGGCTCCACAGATGTGGGCGATGTAAGTTGGGTGGTGCCCACCGTTGGACTCGGCACCGCCACGTGGGTACCCGGCACGGCTGCGCACAGCTGGCAAGCAGTTGCAGCGGGTGGTATGAGCATCGGCTCCAAGGGCATGGTAGTGGCGGCCAAAACCATGGCGCTGACAGGCATTGACTTGTTTACAAACCCGGCAATTATCGAAGAAAGCTGGAAAGAATTAAAACGCAGGCGAGGTGAAAATTTTCAATACAGCGCGTTGATTGGCGACCGCAAGCCGGCATTGGATTATCGGAAGTAGGTTGCTGGTTACTGGTTGCTGGGTCCTAGTTGCTGGTTCCTAGTTGCTGGTTACTGGCTACTGGTTGCTGGTTACTGGTTACTGGCTACTGGTCACTAGAAACCAGAGACTAGAGACTAGAGACTAGAGACCAGAGACCAGAGAAGCCAGAGACCCGATTCTAAAAGCTAGCTGCTTGCAGCACTCCCGCGCCCCAGCATCGCCTCAACTTTCTTCCGGTCGAAACAAAACTGGCGACTGTACACGGCCAGGTATTTCCATTCTTTTTCTTGCAGCAACCGCGGTACATAGCCGTGCCAGGATTTTGTGGATGGATGCTGTTGGTAAACCGAATCGTCTGTAAGCACCAACGTCGGCATTTCGCCTGAAATTGGTTTGGTGAGTGTGGCGAAAGGGTACGAAGAAGGTTGCAGGTCCACTTGTTCCGCCAACCGGGCCGACAACAAGCTCAGGGCACCGCCGGCGGATGCAGGCTCGGGGTTGTGCTGTTTCCACGCAAACTCTAAATAGGCCTTCAGGAGTTTAGGACCGCGGTTACGGGTATTTTCTACCGGCAATTGATCGGGCGTAACGCTGGTGACGACCCAGATGCGCTCCCGCGCGCGGGTGACCGCCACGTTTAGCCGGTTCTCGCCACCTTGCACATTCAGGCTCCCAAACTGAACGGACACCTTTCCTTTTTTGTCGGGTGCGTAGCCAACAGAAAAAATGATGAAGTCGCGCTCATCGCCTTGCACGTTTTCGATGTTCTTAACAATCAGCGAACCCGGCAGGACCGGGATGTTGGCGTGTTGCAACACTGCCTCCACCAAATCCTGCTGCGGTGCGTTGAACGTGATGACGCCAATTGATTTTTCCGGATGCGCTACCGTGAGTTCCTGCACGAGGCGCACCACCGTTTCGGCTTCAACGCGATTGGTGTTCTGTTGCCATACGCCCTGCACATGCTCCACTTGAATCACGCGCTCCGGTACATGCTTCGCGTGGGGCAACATCATTAACTGGTTTTGGTAAAAGTGTTGATTCGAAAATGCAATCAACTCGGCCGCGCGACTTCGGTAATGCCCTTGTAAAAGCGTGTTCGGAAAATGACGCAGCGCCAAATCCAAAAAAGAATCTACTTCCTGATCTTCATCCTCCGCTTCTTCATCGGTCCACCGCACGGTGTACCCCTGATGCGGCCGCAATTGTTGCTCATCGCCCGCCACCACAACTTGCTTACCGCGATAGAGGGCCGGGAGCGCCTGCTCCGGAAAACACTGCGAGGCTTCATCAAAAATCACCAAATCAAACAACGGCGCGAGCGGAAACAAGGCTGAGGTAGCTTCCGGCGAAGCCAGCCACACCGGCAACAACCGAAAGAGTTCGTGCTCGAATTCCGTAATGGTTTTTCGAAGTGGCCACACTTTTCTTTTCTTGGTTACCTGGTGATACAAGTCGCGGTAGGTAACGCGGTTGTTCAGGCGGTTCATCACCCAATCATCTAACGACCGCTCGCGGGCTCGCAGTAACACGAGGTCGCTACTCAACTGTTGTTGGCGCTCCAGCAACTCCTGCAACTCAGTTTCCGCGGCTGCCAACTTGCCGGTGGAGGGAATTCGCAAGACAGGGCGCTGTAATTCAATCTGCTTCAGCCAGGCGAGTGCCCACCCGTTTTTGAGGGCGGCTTCTTTTTCACTCCACGTGCCCTGCAGTTCGCTCCACTGTGTGATCAATGTTTTCTCTTCGGGGCGCCACGCTTCTTGCAGGCGGTCGAGTTCGGCCAGTTCCTCTCCGTCTTGCTGGAGCGTTTCGAGTAGTGGCGCGGCATAAGCCTGGCTCTCGGTTAACTGCTTCAGTTGGTAGTCGGACAACCACGCGCGCCCTTGCGTTTGCAACTCCTCCTGACGTTTTAGCTGATGAAACACCCACAACACGCGATCGGAAAAAACTCCCGGCTCCAGATGTTGTGGATGGATAAAATTTCGGAGGCCGCGCACCTCTGTCCACCAGTGGTAGGCGCGAATGGCTTGGAGTTGATAGCAAAACCATTGGCGCCAGCGCGCCTCTTGCCGTTCGCCCGGCAACTCCAGCAACCAGGGTCGTTGTTTTAGTTTGGTGTGATGGTGCTCGAAATTCAGTCGGTTGTCGATTCGCTTTTCTAATTGCTGCAACCCCGCTTTCGTGGCGGGCAGTCCGTTGGCGATAAGGGTTCGTTTCAGCAACACGCGGTTCGTGCCAAACAACTCCCACCACATCAACCGAAACACATTGGTGCGAGCCCGGTTGGCGCGCTCCAGGGCCAATTGCAACGCCCCTAATTGTTCGCTCGCGGTAGTTTCTTCCATGCCCGCGCCACCGAAACATTCCATGACCACACGCTCTTCATTTGCCAGCCACAAGAAGCTGATTTCATCTTTGGTCTCCACCGACATCGCCCGCAGGTAATGATACACCTGCCCTTGCCACGCCACGTTGCCCAGTTGCTTGAGGTTTTCTTGAAAAGGTTGCCACAACAGTGCTTCGCGCCATGGCAGCGACTGCCCCAATACGGACTCGCTCGCAGCCGGAAGTTGTGCCGCATACGTTTCGATGGCACGAACGAGTGTGGCGTAGGCAGGCCATTCCGTGGCGGAATAGGCGGCCAGCGACAGGCGCTTGAACCACGGATGTTGGGGTGTTTCCAGTTTCTGCGCAAGGGCTTCCCAGCGTTTGAGCGTAGCCAAAAACTCCGTTAACGTGGATTGCGAGAAAACTTGTACCACCGTATCCAGCGGCAACGCAGGCCGACCGGGTTGCGCCCACAAGTACAATTCCTTGGCAGAGAGGCCGCAAGGTTGGGTGCGATACAACTCGCTTCGAAATTCTTCCAACTCTTCCTTAATGGCATCGATTCTGCGACCGGTTTGCACGAACTCGCGCTCCAGTTGAATCGTGTCAACACTGTTCACAAACTGCTTGTACTCATCCAGCCGATCGATCTGCCGGGCGAGTTGCGCGTAAATGCCGGGGCGATCGTATTGGAAGTCATGAACCAAGCCAATGAAGTCGCTTACTTTTTTTTCCTGCAAGCGTTGATGCACTACCTCTAGCGCCACCCGCTTCTGGCTCACCACCAACACCCGTTTCCGGTTGGCCAGTGCATCGCACACAAGGTTGGCGATCAGTTGCGATTTGCCTGTGCCCGGCGGGCCCTTTACCACCAGCGACTGCCCGGATTTGATTTGTAACAAAGCTCGCTCTTGCCAACCGTCCAACCGAAACGGAGTGTACGTGTCTTCCTCCCGGGGTGTATTTTGTTTGATCGGCTGACTGAAATGGTGTTGAAAAAAATCTTCGAGGGAAACTTCCGGATGCAGTTGTTGCAGCGCCTCGTAGTCGGGCGCCAGTGTAGACGAGCTCTGCGGGAAAAGTCCCAGCACCGCTTCGGGTTGCAGCGCAAGTTTTCCGATCGCCTGGTTTTCTTCAAATGCGTGGCGCGTAAAGTTTTCGAAACTTTGAAGCTGCTGCCGAAAGGTATCGGTGTTGAAATTCAACTCGAGCTTCTCTTGCTGCAACAATTGGTAGAGTTGGTTGATAAAACTCAACGCGTCTTCCTGCCATTCATCGTACTCCCAATCCAGCAAGGCTGCCGACACGGGCACTTGGTTGTGCCACGCATAAGCAAGCAAGAACGTTTGGTT
>JBIIVI010000371.1:0-2914 GCA_044339555.1 Cyclobacteriaceae bacterium
GGGCCGGCCAGAAGGTGGACTTTGACTTATGCAGCAAAGCCAGTACCGCACTAAACAACAGCACATCGGCCACCATCATGTACCGCACTTCAATCAGGTGGTTCACGAGTGTTAACAAAATATAAAACAGCGCAAATACAATGGCAATCACCGAGAAGTTGACAATCAACCCTGCCTTGAAGCGCTCGTTCTGATCGCTGAATTGCTGATTCAGCCAATCTTCAATTTGTTGCTTGATGGACATATCTAGAAAAGCCAACGTAAACCAGGAAAAAAATTATGGCGTATTAATTTCGTTAAAGGTACCCGCTGCCGAATCCGTCCAACTCATCGGATAGTTTGCATCTAAAAACTCCAGCGAGTCGGTGGTAAGAAACAACGGTTTAAACGTGTCGATCATCACAGCCAGTTCGTGCGTTTCCTTCGCGCCAATGCTTTTTTCCACCGTGCCCGGATGCGGCCCGTGCGGCAGGCCGCCCGGATGCAACGTAAACGACCCACGCTCGATGCCGCGGCGGCTCATAAAGTTACCTTCGGCATAATAGAGCACCTCATCGCTGTCGATGTTGCTGTGGTTGTAGGGCGCCGGGATGGCCATCGGGTGGTAATCAAATAACCGCGGCACAAAGGAACAGATTACAAAGTTGTGTGCCTGAAAGGTTTGATGAACGGGTGGCGGCTGATGAATGCGGCCGGTAATCGGTTCAAAATCATGGATAGAAAAGGCATAGGGCCACAGAAATCCATCCCAGCCCACGAGGTCCAGCGGACTATGATCGTACCGATACGGATGCAGATACCCCTGCTTTTTGATCTTCACCAGAAACGAGCCACGCGCGGTGTCGGTCACCAATTCATGTGGCGGCCGGATGTCGCGCTCGCAGTAAGGCGAATGCTCCAGTAATTGCCCTAACTCGTTCCGGTAGCGCTTTACCGTTTCCACCGGGCTGGCCGATTCAATAATCAGTAGCCGCAACGGGCCAGGATCGAATTCCAGTTTGTAGATCACCGTACGCGGAATCACCACGTAGTCGCCCTGGCGAAATGCCAACTTGCCAAAAGGCGAGATCAGCGTGCCACTGCCATCGTGCACAAACAGCACTTCATCGCCCTCGGCATTTTTGTAGAAGTAATCCATCGTGCGCTCCTGCGGTGCGCAAATAGAAATCTTGCAGTCGGCATTCTGCAGCAACACCTTGCGGGCCGCCAGGTAATCTGTGCCGGTGGTTTTTACCTTCGATGTGTTCAGGTGCGTTTGGCGCAAGGCGTAATCCGTAATCGTTTCGGCCCCATATTTTACAGGGGCTTCCACTCCCGCGATCCGCGTAGGCGCGTGGATGTGGTACAAATTCGAGTAGATGCCATGAAACCCTTCGGAACTCACCAACTCTTCCTTGTAGAGCGAGCCATCGGGCTGCCGAAATTGCGTGTGGCGTTTGGGCGGAATGTTGCCCAGGCGGTGGTAGTACATAACGGGCCGTCTAGAGTGTCCAGCAAGTTAACAAAAAAACGTGGCAGGCTTTGCAGCAACACAGTCGACTTTTGAAACGCAATAAACAGTTAAAGGGCGTTCCCCTCGCGCCTACACACAAGCCTGCGCGCAGCTCGGGTCGCGCTATCCGCTGCTACTCCGCCCCCGATCCGCACAAGCCCAACGCACTCGCCATCGGGGTGCGGGGTATCCGCTCCTATCGCTAACGCAAACCCAACCGCGAATTGCGTCATCCGCTTTGATTTGATTACCGCCGCAGGGATTTAACGGGGTTCGACCCCTCCGGGGTCGCCCGGAAAACGGATGTATTTAGCTATTGAGATTCGACCCCTTCGGGGTCTGTTTTGCCTGTGGTCGGTGTTCTCACCGACCACATGTTTTAACTTTAGGCTGTGTGTTTATGTCCCCGCCGAGTCTCCCGCTTCGGGGACTCCTGCGGCAGCAAGATTTCGCAGAGTTCTGAAGTAGAGAGGCTGCGAAGAAAAAAGCTGACAACGCTGGGTCTCGGGCGAAGACCCCGCTGAGACGAAGATGTTGTGCACCGGGTGCCAAGTTAACCGTTACGGGGGCGCTACACGCGCAGTTTTTCTGCGCCAGATGTTGGGGTGAGGTATTTGAGGTTTGCTTGTGGTCGGTGTTTTCACCAATCACTGACTTTACTCTAAGCTGTGTGTTTATGTCTGTACAGAGTCTCCTGCCTCGGTGACTCCGCGGCAGCAAGATTTCGCAGAGTTCTGAAGTCGAGACGCTTCGAAGAAAAAAGTTGACTACGCGGGGTCTCGGGGCGAAGACCCCGCTGAGACCCGGGAACCTGCCATCTTTCGCGGCAGTTGGGGTATTCGGTATCGCTTTAGAAAAGAAAGCGAGTGAGTTGACGAGAACCCGTTTTCCTGGGCCATGAGATTCGACCCCTTCGGGGTCTATGGTCACGTCCAAAAAAACTTTCAGCCACGCTGTAATACTTTTTGACTTTCTGCATCTGAGCAGATAAAACCAAAAAATCATGAAAGCGATTGTGTTCTACTTGTTATTGGCATGCACCGGTTCGGTTCTGGGTCAGTCGCCCGCCGTAAAGATTGAAAAATCCGGAAAGGGAATTCCGGTGTTATTTCTCCCCGGATTTATCACACCCGGTTCGGTATGGACGGAGACGGTACGCAACCTGAACGGTAAGTATGAAGCGCATCTCGTGTCGTATGCGGGTTTCAACGGCCATGCGCCCATACCAATGCCTTGGTACTCGACCATCAAAAAGGAACTATTGGAGTACGTGAAAACCAATAATCTTAAGCAACTCACCCTGGTTGGCCATAGTATGGGCGGTAACTTGGCCGTAGACCTTGCGGCAGAGTTGGGCGAACGGGTAGATAAAGTCGTCATTGTGGATGCGCTCGCCTGCATGCGCGAGGTGATGATGCCTGG
>JBIIVI010000372.1:0-2903 GCA_044339555.1 Cyclobacteriaceae bacterium
GGGCTGGTATAGCAAAAAGTTGACAGCCTTTTTGGATGTAACGAACCTGTTGAACGAAGTGTATAAGGAAACGAATCTGGTGACGTTGCCCGGGCGTTGGTTTCGGGCGGGGTTAGCGTACACTATCTACCCGGAAAAATAGAGGTGGTAATGATGGCGGCAGCCTGGGTTGAAGTTGGCCCCGCACTTCGGGCACTGGTGGTTGGACTGCATGTATTCATGGATCGTAAGCTCGGTCTTGCACCGGCCACAAAGAATCGCTCTTTCATTCCATTCTGAACGCGGCCAAATTTCGGCCGGGTGATCGGCCTCGGCATGATGACACTCGTAACAAGGGTAGTAACGGTGACAACACTTAAACCGAATAGCGATGAGATCTCGTTCGCTGTTGTAGTGGATGCAGCGCGTCTCGTTATCGATTATCGCTCCGAAAACTTGAACCGCCATCCCCGAAAGGAAAAAGTTAGGCTGCGTGTTGCGGCTAATTCGCGGCTGACTGCAAGAGTTTAACGCCCGTCTCGCCCAAGTGCTTGAGGAGAATCGCCCGATACTGAGCTGAGTTGACGTAACCTCCGTTGGCTTTGAAGAACTCTTCCATCAGCGGAGACCAGTCGCTGTTCAAGGGCATGATGAATCCAAACTGCTCGGCCGCTTTATCGGCAATCGGATGGCGCTTTAATGGCTTTTTGGTGCGCACCGCTTCGAGGTAAAATGTAAGGTCGAGGTAGGCGAGTCCATTTGGATCGGCCATCACCTTTTCAAGGGTCTCTTGGCTGGTAGCGGTGGCCACGATCTTCAGGTTCGGAAAATATTTCTGCTTTAACTCCAACAATCGTTTTTCATTCGTGGTGCCTTTGGCCGCATAGGCGGTGAGTTTACCAAAGGCGGTGGGCATGTCCTCCAGGCGTGTAAGCGTGGCTACATTTGTTTGCGTAACCAAAATGGCAAAGTTGGTGATGAAAGGCGGGCTGAACTTTACCTCTTTTTTTCGCTCGTCCGTAATGGTGATGTTTCCGAGGCCGAATACGCCACCGATGGACGTCTTCGTTTTGTCGTACATCGTTCGGAAACTTGTTCCATCGCCGACTAGTTTTGATTCGACTTTAGTGCCCTTTGATTCGTTCACCCAGCGGGTAAAGTCGCTCATAATGTCCAGGCAAACACCCGTTAGCTTGCCCGCTCCATCCTGGTAGACTAACGAGGGCGTCTCCACGTACGCAAATGTAATGGTGCCGGCACCGTTTGCCTTTAGGTGTGTCCAGGTATCGCCCGTGTAACCCTGCGCGCATACCCACATAGAAGCGGTTACCAAAATGAACAGCGTGATGATTCTCATGGCCTTGAAAAATGGTGGCGTCAAAAATAGGCTTGTTTTGTGAGACAATTCTTCATAGGTAATATTCAGGTGCCTTTTTTTGCTGAAACTACATTATCTTAAACTACATTATCTTAAACAAGATGTTACAACATTTTTATTTGATTTGCATACGTGAAAACGCGTGACTTTCTTGTGGCTAGTAATTTTGCCAACCTTACCTAGTCTACTCAATTGCTCTCTGTTCGCGCTGGTTTAACCCGAAAGCTTTTAGCCTTGTTGCTGGTGGTTGGTGCTTATGCGAGCCTTCCGGCACAATCTTTTTTTCCGCTTCCCGCGGATGCGAAGCGGGCCCGCCTGGATGACTATGTGGAGGTTTTTGTTGACTCCACAGATAAAATCACATTTGAGCAAATCCGCAGCCCGGAATTCCAAAACAAACTAAAACCGAATGTCAGCCAATCATTGGCATTCGGCTATTTGCCCTACGCCATTTGGCTGCGTGTGCACTTGCAGGCCGATCCGAAAAAGCAGGAATGGTTCTTGGAAATCCCAGCGCCATTTTTGGAATACGTGGATTTTTATCAGCCCGTAGGCGATGGTTGGAAATCGGTTTTGGGTGGTTATTACAGGCCCCACCGCGATCGGGGCGTGCCGCATACGGGCTTCGCATTGCCGTTGGTCTTTGATGAGACCGACCGCACTACCGTTTACGTTCGTATTGCAGGTGCCAGCCCCAAAACTTTTCCGGTTTATGCCATCGAAAGGAACCAATTCTTTGAAGAGTCGTTGACCGAGAACATTGGCTACGGAATCTTTTTTGGGATTTTGGCTGTGATGCTTTTTTTTAACTTGATCATCGGCCTTACCCTTCGAAATACCAACTACTTACTGTATGTAGGTACCATCTTTTGTTCGTTGTCGGTTTTCGGATCGGCCTCCGGCTATGCGGGCAAATACCTGTGGCCGGATTTGCCGGTGATGAATTTTTATGCGGGCCGGATGAGTCTGGGCGTGTTTGTGGTTTTTTTGGCACTGTTTGCCATTCGTTTTTTAGAAACCAAACGATACTCGAAAGTTATTCACGCTGTGTTGGTGTCGCTGATTCCGTTGGCGGCCATCGCCACGGTGTTGGTGGCTACCGGCATCAAGTCGTCAGCCGGAAACAGTCTGCTGGCACTCACTGCGCTGTTGTTGATTGTTGCGGGCGTGGTTTGCCGGATTCAAGGCAACAAGGTGGCGATTTATTTCATCGCGGCCTGGACGATCTATCTTACCGGAGGACTTATGCTGCTACTCCGAAACGCAGGCGTTTTTGAGTTTAACTTCTGGACTACCCATTTGCCTGAAATGGGCGCAGCGCTCGAGACGATTATCATCGCGTTTGCCTTGGGCGATCGGTACCGCCAGTTCAAGGAAGAGAAAGAACAAGCGCAGCGATTGGCGTTACAGGTTCAGCGCGAAGCCAACGAAAAGCTGGAGCGCACGGTAGCCGAGCGAACGGAGCAGCTATCTAACACGGTTGAGGAGCTCAATCACCTGCTGGCCGCGAATAAACAACAAACCGAAATCATCCGGCAGAAAAATG
>JBIIVI010000076.1:0-12707 GCA_044339555.1 Cyclobacteriaceae bacterium
TGCTTAGCCAACTCTACCAGGGTGTGTCCAAACACATCCTGATACTTGGGAGGTTGGGGTTTTTCGTGCGTCTTTTTGTGAATTTCGCCTGTGATCTTATCAAATGTGCCAGGCGCGTGCCAGGTGGTGGCGTTACCCGTTTCTGCCGGGCCGTAGCCTTTACCTTTTACGGTAACGCAATGTAAAATTTTCGGGCCTTTAATGTCTTTCAGATCTTTCAGCACGGCCACGAGATGATCCACATCATGGCCATCTACGGGGCCAAAGTAGCGTAAGTTGAGCGACTCAAACAGGTTGCTTTGGCTGAGCAACGTACCCTTGATGCCGTTTTCGATTTTGGATACAATCTCCTGCGCACTCTTGCCGAAAGTGGAGAGCTTGCCCAGCAGGTTCCATACCTCATCTTTTAACTTATTATACGTGTGGGAGGTGGTGATATCTGTAAGGTAATCTTTTAATGCACCCACGTTGGGGTCAATCGACATGCAATTGTCGTTGAGGATAATCAAAATATTCGATTCAGAAACCCCCGCGTGATTCAACCCCTCGAAAGCCATCCCGCCGGTAAGGGCACCATCGCCAATAATGGCAATGTGCTGTTTGTCGTACAGGCCTTGATACTTGGATGCAACGGCCATACCAAGTGCGGCTGAAACCGAAGTAGAGCTATGCCCCACACCAAATGTATCGTACTCGCTTTCTTTTCGCTTCGGAAATCCAGAGATGCCCTTATACAAACGGTTGGTATGAAACACGTCTCTGCGGCCGGTTAAAATCTTGTGACCGTAGGCCTGATGACCCACATCCCACACGATCTGGTCGTAAGGCGCGTTGAAAACATGATGAAGTGCCACGGTTAGCTCCACCACCCCGAGGCTGGCACCAAAATGGCCACCATAGACCGAGACATTGTCGATAATAAAATGCCGAAGTTCATCGCAAAGCTGAACGAGTTCCGCCTGGTTAAGGCTCTTCAGGTCGGCCGGCGAGTTGATTTTCTCGAGCAATTGTCCGGGTGTGATTAGCATTGTTGAGTTTTTGGGGTAGCAGACACAATAATCGTTAAACAGAACAAAAAGGTAACTGTTTGGAAAGCAACTCTTTTTTGACGCCCCAAGTTAGCGTTTTTTGGCCTTTGTGGATGGAAAGTGAACAAAGTCGCCTTCTGCGGCGGTCGCAATGGGGTGATTCTCGTTACTTTTGAAATCCTTTTTGGACATGATTAAACAAGGTTTTATGGCTTCGGAATCGTATCAGGTAAAGCTTCCGCTTTTTGAAGGCCCTTTTGATTTGTTGCTGTTCTTCATTGAGCGCGATGAGTTGGACATCTACGACATTCCGATTTCGAAGATCACCACCGATTTTTTGAGCTACATGCACCAATTGGAAGAGTTGAATATTGAAGTGGCCAGCGAGTTTATTCTGGTGGCAGCCACCCTCATGCGCATTAAATCAAAAATGCTGCTTCCACGGCCTCAACTGGATGCCCAGGGCAACGAGGTAGACCCGCGCGAAGAGCTGGTAAAACACTTACTTGAGTACAAAAAGTACAAAAGCGTGGTGGATCAGTTCCAAAAGATGGAAGAAACCGAGCTCCAAAAAGAGAAGCGTGGCAATATCCTCAAGGAGCTGCGGCAGTTGGCCGAGAGCACGAATGTGGAGGCCGAGCTCCAGGATGTAGACCTTTTTAAGCTCCTGATGGTGTTCGAAAAAGTGCTGAAACGGCACGAAGAGGAGAAAAATAAGCCGGTTCACACGGTAATTCAATACCCCTACACGGTGGAGGGGCAAAAGGAGTTCATCCTAAGCCAAATTCAATCCCGGCAGCGAATTGCCTTTACCGAGCTTTTTCAGGCGGCCCCTTCGCGGGTGTCGCTGATTTTCAATTTCCTGGCCATTCTGGAAATGTTGGCGTTGGGGCAGTTAGGCATTCAGGTGGGTGAGGGTTACAACAACTTTTGGGTGATGAAGAAGGAAGATGTGCCCACGGAAGAAACTACTTCGCAAGCCTAAAAAACGTATCGCAAGCCAACGCCCCCTTGAAAACGCTGGTAGCCGGGGTCTAGCAGTACGTCTGTGAACCAAACTACCTCAATAAACGCACTGATAGGCAAGTTGAAGTAGGAGTACTCAAAACCTACGGTTCCCACCGGGCCGTAGGTAAACCGGGTTTGCGAAAACTGCCCAAATTGGCTGTCGTTCGGAAAAAGCGAATCCACCAAAATGTAGTCGTACTGAATATTGGTACTGCGCCATTGCCAACCTAGCCCTGCGTAAAACTGGAGGCCTTTCGAAATCCGGGAGGCGTCCCATTGGTAGAGAAATTTAGTCTCGATAAACCAGTCTGTGAGGGCCCGGTGTTGCAGGTAACTGAACGATTGCTCGGACGACAGTGTATCCGGTAAAAAGGAAGAAAGCAACGACCGGTAGTAACGATTATAAAGACCACTGGCTGCCTTGCCTACATCGGCCGTAAAGGCCCAGTTTTTATTGGGATAGTACTTGTACGTGAGGGCGAATGGATCGCCCATCTTAAACCCAATGCCCTGATACGGATACTTGCTGTTCTGGAAAATCGGGCAGACGATGATGGCCTTTTCGCGGGAAATATTGGGAACCCGAAACCGCCCGCTGGTGACACTTTTCTTCACCTGCGCCACCGCAGACCCCGCCAGCACGGAAAAGACTACACCAAAAAACAGGCTTTTGTTTAGGGTCATTCAAGCAAATATAGGGGATTTGCTGGATCTATTTGGCTGGCTTCCCACACCAAATGGAGCCCTTTTCGCTAAGTGGCAAAAGGCCACCGATAAACTACACCGATTCTTAAAAATCTCGAAAAGATCCGGGCTGCGGGGTCGTCAATCGTGCTTGAGTAGTTGGTCAGCCCAAACGAGTAACTAGCCGAGAGGCCGTAATTTTTATAAAAAGCTGTGACTCCAACACGTGGCCGAAAATCAATGCCGATTCTATCGCGATTGGCGCGGACGATGTAATTGCTCCCGCGCGAATCGGTTAGGGTTAGGTCTAATTTAGCCAGGCTCTGCACGCAGAGGCCAACATCCGTTCCAAACATGAATTCAAATGCAAAAAGGTCTCGCGTAAATCTTCTGCTCAGGTAAGGATACAGGTTTACAAAGGTATTCGACAGGGTGAGATGACTAGCCGAGGTGTTCCATGCAAAAATAGACTCACTCAGAATCGAGGACAATGCTACCCGACTCGACAATCGTTCGTATCCAACTTGTGCACCCCATATCCAGCCCGCTTTTTTTGCTTGCTGAAGTTGGAGACTAAAACCGTAGGATAAATCCGGCTGTCGTCCGTAAGGATTCCTCACGTAAATCGGACGAAAGGAAATATCGGTTGTCGTGGCCGTGGTGGCCGTTGCGCCGCCGTAACGAAAAATACCGCTGTTAATGCTTGCAGAGAATTCCAACCCCTGCGCAACTGCAAACTGAAGATTCAAAAAAGTCAAAAAGATAGAGATTGTTGCTTTCATTGGCAAAAAAAACTAAAGCACGACACACTAAAACTCCTACGGGTTAAACTCAACCTTTGTTAACCTGAACATCGTTTAGTTGTGATTTAGGTGTTCCGTCAATTTGCTTTTTCAATGGTGGTTAGAACCACATACCCAAACGCTGGATCTCCCACGTCACTCATGTACCCTTTATCAAAACCGCTCCAAACAACATCAAGTCCGTCAATCTGGAACTCAACAGGCAGATTAACGCAGGGAATCCAACCCCAGCCTTTGAGTCTGTCGACACGATCACCAAGATAGAACTCAAACCCAAGTCCCTTCTTGCGTTCAGGTGTGAACTCATATACTCTGCCTTGAATACCCTGAAGAAACTTTCCATTGGGTTGGCCGCAGGGTGCCGACTCGTCTACGCTTGAGTTGCAGGTCACGAGTAAAAAAATCATGATACCTAACACCGTTGATTTCATAAAATTCTTGTTTATGGTCATTTCTTTAGAAAAAATAGCCACCTAATTTACATAAAATCCGTTGGTGTCGTCAAAGCTTCTGCGGTCTGGAGCCGCTATTTCCGCGCAATCTTAAATCACTTCCTTATACTGCATTTTATGCAGGTGGGCATACCAACCATTACGCTCAAGCAAATCTTCATGTCGGCCCATTTCTTTGATCTCGCCCTGGTCCAGCACGATGATTTTGTTGGCTTTCTTGATCGTGGAGAGGCGGTGTGCAATGACAATGGCCGTGCGGTTGCTCATCATCTTTTCGATGGCATCCTGGATCATCTCCTCGGTTTCGGTATCAACCGAACTGGTGGCTTCATCCAATATCAAAATCCGCGGATCGTACACCATGGCGCGGATGAACGACAACAATTGGCGCTGCCCTACCGACAACGTAGCACCACGCTCCATGACATTATAATCCAATTGCCCGGGAAGGCGCTCAATAAACTTTCGGGCACCCACCAAATCGGCCGCCTGCCAAATGCGTTCATCCGTTACCGCCGGGTCACCCAGCGTAATGTTGTAGCGAATGGTGTTCGAAAACAAAAACACATCTTGTAAGACCAGACCAATGTGCTGCCGCAGGTAGGTGAGATCAAAATCGCGCACATCGGTGCCGTCCACCAGAATCGCACCACGGTTGATTTCGTAAAACCGGTTGAGCAGATTAACGATAGACGATTTTCCGGCACCGGTGGCTCCTACCAACGCCACAGTTTCGCCCGGCTGTATGTGTAACTCAATACCCTTCAAAACATAGTTGCTCTCGTTGTAAGCAAACCATACCTGATTGAAATGCACTTCGCCACGCAGGGTGGCAGGCTGAAGCGCTCCATTTTTTACGAGGTTGTCTTTCTCATCTAACAGGTTCATAATGCGCGAAGAGCTAACAATGCCCATTTGTAGCGTGTTGTAGCGATCAGCAATCATGCGAATGGGGCGGAAAAACATCTGGATGTACATGATGAAGGCCATGAGTGTACCGATGGTGATGCTGGTTTCTTCCATTTGCATCACTCCTTTTGCGCCGTACCATACCAACAGACCGATACCCATGGCCGAAATGATCTCCGCCACCGGAAAGTACACCGAGTAATAAAGTACCGAGCGCAAATTGGCATCGCGATGCTCTTTGTTGATTTCCTTGAACTTGGCAAACTCACGCTGCTCGCTTCCAAAAATCTGCACTACGCTCATGCCTGTGAGGTGCTCTTGCACAAACGTATTTAGGTTCGCTACAGCATTGCGCACATCATTAAAGGCGACTTTAATTTTCTCTTTGAAGACGTATGTGGCCAGCAACATCAGCGGTACGGTGCTCAAACTCACCAGCGCCAGTCGCCAGTCCGTCAGAAACATAAAGGCGAGGATGAATACGATTTGAAGCAAGTCGCCAGCCATGGCTGCCAAGCCTTCGCTAAAAACGTCGGCCAGTGTTTCCACATCCGAGATCGTACGCGTTACCAGTCGCCCGATAGGGGTTTTATCAAAAAACTTCAGGCGCAAGCCAACAATGTGTTGATAGAGGCGCACCCGAATGTCGCGGATCACGAATTGCCCGATTCGGCCCGACAAGTACGTATGCACGTACTGTACCAGCGATTGGGCAACGAGCAGCACCAGAATCCCAATCATTACATACACCATGCTCCAGTAGTCGCCCACAGCCACATGGTGGTCGAGTGTGTATTGAATGAGCCAGGGGCGTACGGGAGTGAGAATCCCGAGAAGGATGGTGAGAAAAATCAAAAAGTAAAAACGGCCCCGATAGGGCCTCACGAACTGCATGATTCTGCGCAGTACGGTAAAGTCGATGATGTTGCCGCTGCTAACTTGCTCTTTCTCCACCGGGCTTATTCCAAAAAAATGTGAGCGGGATATTTTACGCGGTGCAAATAAAGGCCTTCTGGAGGAACATTCATACCTGCCTGTTGCCGGTTGCGACTTTTTATAATAGCTTGAAACTGCGCACTCGTGATTTTTCCTGTGCCTACATCCAGTAATGTGCCCACAATGGCGCGCACCATCCCCCGCAAAAAACGATTGGCGGTAATAGCAAAAATCCAGACATCACCCTTCTTACTCCAACGCGCAACTTTCACCTCGCAGACAAAATGATTGACATCGGTTTTTACTTTGCTAAAACTTTCGAAATCATGCTCCCCCAGCAGACAGGCCGCAGCTTCGTTCATGGCCGCAAAGTCAAGCGGCTTGATGCAATAATAGGCTCGCCCCACCAGCAGGGGATTTTTTTGGGTGGTGAGGTGGTATTCGTACGAACGCTCGCGGGCATCGTACCGCGCATGGGCATCTGGTTTTACAGCTTGAATGGAGCGAATGGCGATATCTGGCGGCAGGAACGAATTCATTTGCTGAATCAGTTTCGGAACCTCAAACGCTTTGTTCAGGTCAACATGGAAGAACTGTTGGGCGCAATGCACACCTGTATCCGTGCGACCGCTCCCGACAATGCTAATGGGTTCACGAAAAATTTTGCTGAGACCATCTTCCACCACTTGTTGTACCCCCAGAGCGTTTTGCTGATTCTGCCAGCCGTGGTAGCGGGTACCTGAGTAAGAGATTTCGAAGAAGAAACGCATGGACTCTATAACAGGGGGCGAATCTGAAATTCAGCATGTAGGAATTGCCGAACGGGAATTGTTAAGCGCACGCGAATAGTCATTACTTGTTTTTCGATAACTCCAGTTCTTTAAGCAACCAACTCATAAACAACGGCTACCCCCTGCCCCACACCTACGCACATGGTGGCCAGTCCGTATCGCACATGGCGCTTTTTCATTTCGTGAAGCAATGTGGCACTAATGCGTACTCCGCTGCAGCCTAACGGATGCCCCAACGCAATGGCGCCTCCATTTACATTTACGATGGCGGCATCTACCTGCAGCTCTTGCATACACGCGAGTGACTGGCTGGCGAATGCTTCATTCAATTCTATCAAGCCGATGTCGGCCATGTGTAAGCCAGCACGCTGGAGTGCTTTCTTCACAGCAGGCACCGGACCTATTCCCATCACCGCAGGATCAACCCCGGCTGTAGCCACACTTACCACACGCGCTAATGGCTGTAGGTTAAATTCGCGGACAGCTGCTTCGCTCGCCAACAGGCTGGCGGCTGCACCATCGTTGATGCCCGAAGAATTTCCGGCGGTTACGCTGCCGCCCGTTCGGAAAGCGGCTGGCAGCGAAGCCAGTTTTTCCAAGGTGGTTTCACGTGGGTGTTCATCGCGATCGAACAGAATTTTTTCTTTTCCTCGTGCCACGGGTACGGGAATCAATTCCTCAGCAAATCGATTTTTCGCAGCTGCCTGAGAATATTTCTGTTGCGAATTCCAAGCAAACAGATCTTGTGCTTCGCGGCCGATCTTCCATCGCTCCGCAACGTTCTCGGCAGTCTCTCCCATCGTATACGGCGGATACACTCGGGCTAATTGCGGATTGGTAAATCGCCAGCCAAGGGTGGTGTCGTACAGTTCCGGCTTCCGGGAAAAAGCTTCTTCGCTCTTCGCCATGACAAACGGGGCGCGCGTCATGCTTTCCACGCCACCCGCCAAATAAACATCGCCATCGCCCGATTGAATGGCGCGTGTCGCATCGATGATCGCTTGCAAGCCGGAAGCGCAAAGCCTATTCACCGTGGCCCCCGCCACTTCTACAGGCAAATCGGCCAGCAAGGCAGCCATGCGGGCCACGTTGCGATTGTCCTCCCCGCTTTGGTTGGCGGCCCCGAAGATCACCTCCTCCACACGAGCTATTGGCACCTGTGGATTGCGCTCCAGTAACGCTTTGATTACGTGCGCAGCCAAGTCATCGGGTCGCACGGTGGCCAGGGTGCCACCCCATTTGCCGATGGGCGTTCGAAGAATATCAACAACAAAAGCAGCAGCCATAAAGGGAGTCGATTAAACAGTGGGGCCGTTTCCTTATTTTTGCAGCCCATTCAGTTGGCAAGTTATAAAATTCAAGAACGCGTATGTGGCAGCGAATTCAAACTGTATTCTTAGCAATCGTGGTTATCAGCACAGTGGCGAGTGTATTCCTACCCATTTGGGTGTTTGAAGATGTGGCTTCCGGCATCACGCACCAACTTTATCCGTTACACTACACGCGAATTGAACAAGGGGCGCGCAATACGCAGTACTTTCCTTATTCTGTTACAGCCATGCTGTTGATAGCTGCTGCTACTGTAGCGGTTACTACCATTCGCAAGTACAACGACCGCTTTACACAAATCAAGTTAGGCATGCTGAATACACTCCTCACTGCCGGCGTGATGATCTCGATTGTAGTATTCGTAGGCGACCTCACCAAAAACTACCCGACCGGGTGGCGCTACGGGTTGCCGTTCTACTTTGCGTTTGTGTCGGTGGTATGCAATTGGCTGGCGATCCGTTTTATCCGCAGAGACGAAAAACTGGTGCGCGATTCGGAGCGCATCCGGTAGAACTTTCAACCGATGAATTTGTTCTCGTTACTATAAAACTCAACTAATCATGGCACAAACAAAATTTGGCGACCTTACCGTTAACACCGTGGGCAACTTGCCGCCAGTGGGCAGCCCCGCTCCGGATTTCACCCTTACCGGCAACGACATGAAAGACGTACAGCTAAAAGATTATGCTGGTAAAAACGTAGTACTGAATATCTTCCCTAGCGTGGATACTGGCGTATGCGCTACCTCCGTACGCGAATTCAACAAACGCGCAGCCGGATTGAGCAACACGGCTGTGGTGTGTGTTTCCAAAGATCTGCCTTTTGCCATGAAGCGATTCTGTGGCGCAGAGGGCATCGACAAAGTTGTTACCGCGAGCGACTTTCGCAACCGCGGGTTTTCTAAGAACTATGGCGTAGAACTGGCGGATGGTCCGTTTGCCGGTTTGGAGGCGCGAGCCGTGGTGGTGATTGACCCGCAGGGAAAAATCAAGTACACGGAGTTAGTGCCCGCTGTTGGCCAGGAACCAAATTATGACGCTGCCCTGAAAGCCGTTTAAGCGCGAATAACATTTTCTTACTCGAGAAGCCGGCGCCTTGTCGGCTTTTTTTGTTGTCTGCGTTTTGCGATCTTCCTGAAACCCGCAGTCCGACACAGCATTGCATTATTTACCCGGTGGTTGAGACGGCCGCACTTCAATTTTAGAGGGAAGCGTTCTGGGATTAAGTTTCAAAACATCAGCAATGAGCTGTCCGATATCTTCCGGTTGAATTTTCCAGGCATCCGCCTCCGAAGGTATGTGGCCGTCAAAATAAGTCGCCACCGAACCTGGCATAATGGTGCTTACGCGGATGCCCTGAGCCCGAAGGTCCAGCATCATGGCCTGCGTAAAACCTACGAGGCCAAACTTACTCGCATTATACGCGCTGCCATTGGCAAAAAAATTGGTGCCCGCCAGGCTGGCAATCGTAAAGATGTAGCCCTTTGATTGCCGCAATAGCGGTAACGCCGCACGCACGCTGTAGAATACACCGGTAAGATTCGTATCCAGCGTTTCGTGCCAATGCTCGAGCGAAAGCGTTTCCACAGAGGCGAAATGGCCCACGCCTGCATTTGCCACCAACACATCCAATCGGCCGAATGCTTTCTCGGTAGCGCGCACCGCTGCTTCCATTTGCGAATAGTTGCGCACATCGGCTTGTAAACCAAGGGCGCAGCCTGGCCTTTGCTGATTGAATGCGTGGGCGGTCTTTTCTACATCCGCCAGCGTGCGACCGGTGATGGCCACCTGCCACCCTTCTTGTACTATGGCGGCAGCAATCCCCTGACCAATGCCCTTACTTCCTCCTGTGATGAATGCAACTTTTGTCATGCGTTCTGATTGATTCGTGTGTTGTCGTGCGATTTTCCCTATGAAAACAAGCCTCCCTACGTGTCTTTCCCTATGAAAAAGTGCAGTTTTCCGAGGGGAAAGGATACTTTTCCCTATGAAAAATGATAATATTTCATGTGAATATTAATTTTTCGAGAAGTTTTTTATCAATTTTACACGCAGAAACGGAGAAGTGCTCCGTGGATTTTTTAAGATTTAACAAACAACCACAAAACGATTGCGCTATGGCAAAAAAAGCAGCAAAGAAAGCCAAGAAGGCCGCCCCTAAGAAGGCCGCCAAGAAGGCAAAGAAAGCAGCCCGTAAACCGAATGCCGCCTTTATGGCCGCATTAACTCCCAGCCCCGCGCTGGCAGAAGTAGTAGGCAGCAAGCCGCTACCGCGTACTCAGATCATTAAGAAGATCTGGGATTACATCAAGAAGAACAAGCTTCAGGACAACAAGAACAGACGCATGATCAATGCAGATGCTAAGTTGTTGACGGTATTTGCCGGCAAGAAGCAGGTGTCGATGTTCGAGCTCGCCAAGATCGTTGGCAAGCACGCGAAGTAATCGGTTAGGCTGATTATGTTTTTACGCGGGCCTGACGGCCCGCGTATTTTTTTTTATGAAAGACTCCGAAACTGAACCGGCTTTAACAACACTGGGTACTCCCCCTCGAGCACCAGATAGCAATTACCCGGCCGTTGTACGTAGCGATACCGTGAACGTAGTTCCCCGGCCGGGCTCGGAGTTTACCGCAATCTGGCCGCCATTTCGCTCGGCCATTTCTTTGCAGAGCATGAGCCCGATACCGGTGCCTTTCTCGCCGCTGGTGCCGCGCGCACTTTTGTCGAGGCGAGTGGTAAAAAGCTGCCCCAGTCGCTCCGGATCAATACCTACACCGGTGTCCGACACAGAAAAATTGATATGCCCGTTTTCAGTTCGCGATGAAACCCGAACCGCCCCTCCGGTGGTGGTGAACTTCACAGAGTTGCTGATCAGATTGCGGCAAATGATTTCCAAATGATTGGGGTCTACATAGGCGTGGTGGTGAGTTTCCACTTCGTTGAGTAGTTCAATACCCTTCGCCTCAGCCGCCTCGCGAAACAAACTAGCATTTTTGTGTACCAGCTCATGCAGGTTACACATCGCCGGTTGGGCGCGCCACCCGTTGCGTTGGCCGTACGACCATTGTAACAGATTTTCCATGGCATGATGGAGGTTGATAACGTGCCGGTGAATAGCCGGCAAATGAGCCCGAAGTTCCTCGGCGGTTACATGATTTTGAAACGTGAGCTCCAGCAACCCTTTTAAACTATGAAGCGGGCTTCGTAAGTCGTGCGAGATTACCGAGAAGATGCGGTCTTTCGCATCGTTGGCTTCCTGTAGTTCCTGATTGCGCTGGGCTATCACTGAATTTTTTGCTGCCAACTCTCGGTTATTGTTTTTACGCTGGCGGTTGATGCGAAGAATCAGCACCAGAATAATCGACATAAACAGTACAACGGAGGCAATAGCGATCTGATACAGCAAGCGCTCGCGTTTGGCGAAGTCGTTTTCCAACTGGAGTTCCGCCATGCGGGCATCGTTTCGGGCCTGAGCAGTGGCCATCTCGGCTGCAAGTGTTCGCTGAACAATTCCCCAGTTTACCAGCGAGTCTTTGATCTCCGTGTAGCGTTTCAGGTGGCGATAGGCACGTTCGGGTTGGCCCATTCCCTCGTACGCTTGGGCGATCCCACGGTGTGCTTCCTTGGTTACTTCCCGCAAGTTCAACTCAAAGCTCTCCTGAAGTGCTTTTTCGTAGGTGGCGAGCGCTTCCCGAAACCGGGATATTTGCAGGTAAATACCTCCTTGGTTAATACGATTGTAGGTAATCACACTCAAGTCGTTCACCTCGGCTCCTAATTGGCTGGAGCGCGCCAGGTGCCACAGTGCGGAATCAAGCTGCCCTTGTTGCCGAAACAAAATCCCTTTAGAGTTATGCAAATAGCTTTGCAAGGTTAGGTCGCTAAGCTCCAAGGCAATTTGAAGGCCTGTGTCCGCCAGTCGCTGCCCTTCCGCTACGTTTTTTCCGGTTACGCCATAAATCCAGGTGATGTTGCCATATAGACCGGCCACTTTACGCATATCCTTCTTGCGTTCATAGATCCGCAGCGCAGAGGTGCCGTACGCAAGCGCCTCATCAAATTCCTGAAATCCATATGTGTTGATAATACCCAGAAGCCTATAACTCCAGGCCATGGCCAAGGTATCGTGAAGTGCTTCGGCTTGCTTCAGCGACTCATGCGCCATTTCTACTGCCTTTGCATAATTGCTTTGCCGAAACTCAAACTCCGCCAACTGGGTGGTGGCGCGCACCTCGCCCGAAGCGTACTGTAGCTGGCGGGAGAGCGTTACTGCTTCCGAAGCAAGTTCGCGGGCCCGCTGAGGCTTAAATGGCAGGTAGTAATCCGATAGTTCGAGTAGTGTTTGGACGCGGTTAGTGTCTGCGGGCTGGGTGTTCAGTTTCGATTCCAGCCGATCCTGTGGCGAAGGCTGGCTCTCGGCCGCGAGCGCGATAAGCAGTAAGCTCGCTAACAACACCAAAAATTTCATCCCTAAAAGTAGCAAAAAATGCCCTTTTTTCAAGTTAATCAAGCATTTAACCGCGCTGGTGCTGATAACAAACAGCCTTTTCGCTGATTGAAATCATGGAAACAGGGAGTTGTTGTATGCTATCATTATATCGTCAATAAACACCTCATATATGGAAATCAAAAAATATCCCAAAGCTGATCTGGGGCAATATCAAGGGGTGATATTCGGCTTCAGTTTAGTGGCAACCATGTCATTAGTGGTTACCGCATTTGAGTGGACGTCCAACGAAAAAACCGTTGTAGAACTCCAGCAACGCA
>JBIIVI010000373.1:0-2893 GCA_044339555.1 Cyclobacteriaceae bacterium
ACCGAACAAGAGGTTACTACCTACTCGCGCGAGTTCTGGATCTTTGCCGGCGCCACCACTTTATGCCTGATGGGCTTTCAAGTGTTGGTGCCAACGTCCATTCCGGTTTTCAACAGCATCGTTGAGTTGTTTGGCGGGAAGTCGAATGTAGCTCCACCTGCTAACCAAGTGGAGTTTTATTCGCGGTTCCAGTTATGGTTTGCAGTGGCCGTGGCCATCATTTCCGGTACAGGGCAATTTTTCTGGTGGCGGCGAATGGATCGCACGCTGGTAAAAAAAGAAATTCTGCCCATCGCCATGTTGAGCTTGCTCATCTTTGCACTGTTTATTGCGTTTGCGCGGGTCACTAATCCCACCTACATGTTGCTGACGTTGGCCGGTGTGTACGTGGTCATCTCAAACGCAAAAGTGATCTCGCTGGTCTGGAAAACGAATCCTAGTTTGTCGGGCGGGGCACTCGCGCATATCGGGATGGGCCTGATGCTTATCGGGATCATGTTTTCGGCCGGCTACTCAAAAGTTGTATCGCTCAACAACAACGGTTTACTCATTTCCAAGGAGCGGGGCACAGAGTTTAATCGCGACAACCTGCTTTTATTTTTGAACGAGCCGCGCCAAATGGCGGAGTATAACATTTCCTATCTGGGCGAGCGATTAGAACTGCGCAACAAGAACGGCTATGCCAAAAGATACGATGTCGCACCTACGAACGATCCCTTTAAGGTCGTTGCTAAACGTGATATCGTTTTTCAAGGGAAGAAACTTTACAACGCGCGCGATACGTTTGAAATCTATCCTGAAAACACCTACTACGAGATTGAGTTGAGCAAGGGCGATCGAGTGGCCGCCACCTTGTTCCCGCGTGTGCAGATCAATCCAGGCATGGGTGGTTTCATTGCCTCGCCCGACATCAAGAAAGACCTTACCCGTGACCTTTACACCCACGTATCACTGCCCATGAATCCGGAAGCCGAGGCCGAGTGGAGCGAAACTGAAGAGGTGAAAGTAAAAGTAGGTCAGCAGTTTTTTGTGAACGACTATGTTGCTGTGTTGGAAGAAGTGCGGCGCATTGACGAAGTCCCGGGGCTACATTTGGAGGCGGACGATGCGGCCGTAATGGCCCGTGTGAAGGTAACCGGCGAGCGCGATACCTACTATGCTGAACCTGTTTTTGTGATTAAAGGCCGGGCACAGGTGGGCAGGCTACCTGAGGAGATTCAAGATCTGGGCATCAAGATTACTTTATTGAACATCCATCCAGACACCCAAGAGTTTACTTTTGGCCTAACCGGGCGTCAAAAGGATTGGGTGGTTATCAAAGCCATGGAAAAACCCATGATCAATGTGCTGTGGCTCGGCACGGCATTGTTGATGGTTGGATTTTCAGTGGCGATGGTGCGCAGGTTCCGGGAATTCCGCAAGCAGGCTTAGCGGTTCATTAGTTTGTTGATGATGTCATCAACAGTAATGCCGTCAGCCTCCGCTTTAAAGTTGCGGATAACACGGTGGCGCAGCACCGGCTTCGCGATGGCCTGCACATCTTCGATGTCGGGCGAGTATTTTCCATTCAACAGGGCGTTGCACTTAGCGCCCAACACCAAAAACTGTGAGGCTCGCGGGCCCGCACCCCATTCCAGATAATCATTTGCAGTATTCGAGCCGTCTGAGCCGGGCCGCGTAAGATGGGTGAGCCGCACCGCATACTCCACCACGTTGTCGGCCACCGGCACTCTGCGCACCAAATGCTGAATCTGCGCAATATCCTCGCCCGACAAGATTTTTTGAACGGTGGCCGCTACATCGGCAGTGGTATTCTTCACGATACTTACCTCTTGCTCGTAGGACGGGTAATTCAACAAGATGTTGAACATAAACCGGTCGAGTTGCGCTTCGGGAAGGGGATAAGTACCCTCCTGCTCAATGGGGTTCTGGGTAGCCAATACAAAGAACGGGCGCGGCAACGGATACCGTTGGCCGGAAATGGTCACGGCATACTCTTGCATGGCTTCCAGCAGGGCGGCCTGTGTTTTGGGGGGCGTACGGTTGATCTCGTCTGCCAGTACGATGTTGGCAAAAATGGGACCTTTCACAAAATGGAAGTTGCGTTCCTTATCCAGCGTTTCTGCGCCCACGATATCCGAGGGCATTAAGTCGGGTGTAAACTGCACGCGTTTAAACTGAAGCTCCAACGCATTGGCAATTGTTTGCACCAATAATGTCTTGGCAAGACCGGGCACACCTACAAGCAACGAGTGCCCCTGGCAAAAAATAGCGGTAAGTACGAGCCGCACCACATCCTCCTGGCCCACCACTACTTTGGCGATCTCCTGCTTTAACTGCCGGTACTGGGCCGCCAGTGCATCGGCTGCCGCTACATCGTTGGAATACGTATTGCTCATGCGCGAAAGGTACGGGTCGTTACTCTAAAATCTTACAGCCTTTATACTCTGGATCGATATTGATGAACACATCGTTCCTGGCCTTGGCAAACCACTTGTCGAGCGCCTTATCGCGTTTCTCGCCCAAGGCAGCCGCCTGCATCCGGTGCCAGTCGTCTTTCAGGTTGGCTTGGTGGGGCGGCAATTTGGTTTTGAAGTACAGAATACGCGATCCCTCTTTCCCATCATCTGTGCGGTAAGCAATGGGTTTGGTGATCTGACCCACCTTCATCGTATCGATGGTAAAGTAAATCACCGGGTCGAGATCCTTCAGCGAAATCTTCGTGCCTCCATCGGCATCGGTAAAATAACCACCGCGACCTTTGGTTCCATCGTCATCCGAGAACTCTTTGGCGGCTTGTTCAAAATTAATGCTATCCTTTACGATCTTTTGCCGCAGGCTATCTAAAAATTTTCCGGTTCGGGCCACATCTTCCGCCGATGGCGATGCGGAT
>JBIIVI010000077.1:0-12660 GCA_044339555.1 Cyclobacteriaceae bacterium
ACCGTTAGCACCTCCTGCTATCCACCGAAGTTTACCCCAGATATGAGGCTCTGGAAAGAAAGGAGCAAGGCCCAAGGTAAGCGCGGCCAGGGCCCACAATTTCCAATCGTTAAGTAGCTTTTTCATAGGAAAAGAATGGGCCGATTGTGGTGATCAGCCCGGTGTTAGTTAAATGGCGTACGCTTAGTTAGCGAGCTGCGATTTTGTTTGTCCACGGCTACGGGCAAGTGAAGTTGCTTGCAGGCTTTTCATGCCGCCCTCCACATCAATCAGATTATTCCAGCCGCGTGCTTTCAGAATTGAAATAGCAATCATCGAGCGGTACCCACCGGCACAGTAGACATATACCGCTTGGTCCTTGGGGATTTCAGCGAGGTGCTCGTTCAGGTAGTCGAGCGGAACGTTGATGGCCCCCGTCACGCGATCACCCAAAAACTCTGCATCCGTGCGAACGTCTACCACCACGCATGGTGCGCCATTCATTCGCTGTGCAAATTCCGGCGCGGTTATCTGGTCTACGGTATCTACCGTTTTGCCTGCGTGCTTCCAACTATCAAAACCACCTTTTAGAAATCCCAATGTATTGTCATACCCAACGCGCGCCAAGCGGGTAACCACCTCTTCTTCGCGGCCGGGATCTGCAATGATCAGGAGTGGATGGCTCACACCCGGAATGAGTGCCCCGGCCCACGGTGCAAACGTGCCCTCGAGTCCGATATTAATGGAATTTGGTACAAACCCCTGGTGGAATTCCTTGGCCGACCGCGTGTCGAGAATCAACGCCTCCGACTCATTGGCAACCACTTCAAATTCATCTGGGCTCAATGTGCGAGTGCCTTGCACCAAAACCTGCTGAATACTGGTGTAGCCTTCTTTATTCAAGCGGGCGTTTTCGGGAAAGTAGGCAGGTGGCGGCAATAGTCCTTCGGTTACTTCTTTGATAAACTGTTCACGCGTCAGGCCCGCCCGTAAGGCATAGTTTACCTTTTTTTGGTTGCCGAGGGTATCCTGCGTTTCTTTCATCATGTTCTTCCCACAGGCAGACCCGGCTCCGTGGCCCGGGTAGATGATGATATCATCCGGCAAGGGGAGTATTTTGGTTTGGATGCTGTCGTACAACACGCCCGCGAGTTCATCTTGGGTCATCCTCGCAGCTTTTTGTGCCAGATCTGGTCGGCCGACATCGCCTAAAAAAACCGTGTCGCCCGTGAAGATGGCTTGTTGTTTTCCTGCTTCGTTGATTAGCAAAAAAGTGGTGGATTCCATGGTGTGGCCGGGTGTGTGCAGCACTTTGATGGTGCAATTACCCAAACGAAGTACTTCACCATCCGTGGCAACGTGCGCTTCGAACTTGGGCTGCGCGGTTGGTCCATACACAATTTTTGCACCTGTGATCCGCGCCAAATCCAAATGGCCGGAAACAAAATCGGCATGGAAATGGGTTTCGAGCACATATTTTATTTTGGCGCCGTTTCGGTTCGCCTTTTCAATATACGGGGCCACCTCCCGCAGCGGATCAATGATGGCGGCTTCCGTTCCACATTGCAAATAATAGGCACCCTGCGCCAGGCAGCCGGTGTAGATTTGTTCCACGGTCATAACGGTTCGTTTTTTTTTCAAAGATGGCCGCTAAGCCAGCGGAAGTTCTATGACTTTTGTCACGAACCCTAGAAACACCGGGAAAATTAGCTACAATTTGCCGCGGCTAATCTCGTGGCGCGAAACGGAAACGAGGCCGGCCGTTTCCATTTTTTTAAGCAGTCGGGAAACCACCTCGCGGGAAGAATTAAGGTCGTCCGCTATTTGCTGGTGGGTGATGGGAAGCTTCGGTCCAAGGGTCTCGAACTGGCGCTTCAGGTAAAACTCGAGTTTTTCGTCCATGGAGTGAAACGCAATCTGATCGATTACCTGAAGTAGTTCTTCAAAGCGCGAGCGGTAGGTCTCCAATACAAAGTAGTACCAGGCTTTGTGCTTTTTCATCAGACCGTCCATGTAGGGCAGGGGGATGGCCAGCGCATCCACTCGGGTAAGGGCAACGGCTTTCAGTGCGCTGGCCTCGTTTTTTGTTGCACAGATCATGCTCAGCGCACAGGCATCTCCTTTCTCCAGGTAGTACAGAAAAAACTCTTCGCCCTCTTCGCCTTCGCGGTATAACTTCACGCGCCCATCCAGAATAATAAACGAGTATTTGAAGTACTGCCCCGGCCGCATTAACACATCGCCTTCACGGAAATGTATGAGTTGCCCTGCGCCTTCCATGTCCTGAATCAGTTCGGTATCGAACTGCGGAAACAAACTGGCCAGGTGTACTTCGTTTGTTGGCATACTTACTCAGATTTTTTGAGCGGGTTTTCTACCAACACTTCTTCTTCAAACATCGGACTATCGGCCGGCAGGATGGAGAGCTCCTGAAACAATACGGCTTCTGGAACGATCAAGCTGGAGAGTTGATTGCCATTCGCGCCACCGGTAACCTGATACGCACGTTGTGTGGTCGCACTGCCCAGTAGTCTGCGTAGGTTTTTAAATGAGGTATCGCCCAGATTACCGCCTCGAATTTTTTCTTCTTTTCCATCCGTATATACACGCACCACTTCCAAGCCGGTGCCGGGTGTAGACCGAACGATGAATGCGTGATCCAGCCCTTCTTCGCGGGCGCGTGCCAGCAAACGCTCGCGCAATGAAGCTGCTGTTACCGGATTTTCAATCTGCACTTCTACCACCCCGGCACCACCTGCGTGGCCGTTTGATTTTTGGGTGGTTTTGGTGATGGTGCGATCGTTCAGCAAGTCCTTCAGGATACCTTTCTCCACCAACACGATTTGTTCGGGCGGGACAACGCCTTCTGTATCCGCATCATAGGCTCCCAATAGATCTACTGCTCCGAATTTTTTGGTGCGGCTTCGTGCCAACACGGTGATAGCGTTATCCATAATGTTTCGGCCGATCCGGCCTTCGGTCGTGGCGGTCTCCATCCGAAATCCACTTGCGTTTTGAATGTCGTTGGAGAGGATAAGTGATTCACGGCCGCCAAAGAGTGTGCTGTTAAAAATTTCTGCTACTGCTTCTCCCTCGACTAATACCGGACCGGTGTATTCCTCTTGCATCGTGGGCAATGCCCCGGATGTGAGCAATCGTTCGATTAGTTGCTGAAACGTTTTGGCGGCTTGTGAGGCCGTGGGAAACTGGGCGGGATGGCTGGCGTACTCAGTATAGGTATCATACAGAAAAAGGCCTTCTGAATCTTTAAGCTGAACACTGGCCTGAAGAACCGCGATGGTTTCGGGTGTGCGGATCTTGGTGCCCTCGCTGTTGACGGTGTAGTTGTAGCCCTCCGAATAAGAGATGACTACATTTGAATTCATGATCTCTGGGTAATTCCTGGCTACTGCAGAAACCTGGCGGATGTAATCTTCCCATTGCGTGCGCTGGAAGGGTGGGGGCGTGAAATTCCCGATAAGTGTATGCGGTGGCTGTTGCGCAAACGACCGGTGGGGAACATCCTTTAACTCTTTGCCAAGATCGCGTAACGTTTCTTCATTCTTTTTGAACTGCCGGGCCGCGCTTTTGTAAACATTATCGGTAGTTACCCAAAGCGACCTGCGAATTCCTTCGTAGTCGTTTTCGAGGGGCACAGAAATTTCGTTGTTACCGGGTGCGCTGTACAAATTATTGTCCAGACTTTCATCATTGAACTCATAACCACCCACCAAAATGCGTACGGACGATTTCGTGCGCGAGGCAGAGCTGTTGGATTGAAGCAGGGCACCGAGTGTAGCTACCATTTGGTGCACACGCAGATCGGCAATGCTATACTGAATGAAAAATGGCTTGTTGTGACTGGGGAGTTGCAACTCCTTTAGGTTGCGCTGCAACTCATCCTGCATGGCTCGCAGCACCACATCCTCTTGAGGCTGCGCCCACAAAGCAGTACTCCAACAAACGGCGAAAAAAAAGAAAACGGATTTCATGCGTTGATGATTTTTTTGTTTAAGGTCACATGGAACATCCAAGCCGAATTAGCATCCCTATGGGTGAACGCAGTGCGTGGATATTTCATGCTACTAGCGATTGAGGGTGGGACGTTTCAGCAACGTAGGCTCTTGTTCGGCTTTTGGTTTCTTCTGAGTTTCAATTCGCCGCACAAACAAGGCAGGTGCTACGGCACTCACTGGAACGCTGCCGCTCTCCGCACCACAAAAGCCGGTGAAAATCCCTGTTTCGTTACCGGCCGCGGTTATTTCGGCAAACATGGCCAGGGGTGTGCCGATCAGATCCACCCCTTGCACCAATTCATCCGGGCGTCCATCCGCATAAATACGATACACCTCCGTGGGGAAGATGTTGAAGGCATTGGGATTGAAACGATCCGTTAGCGTAAAGCCGCCCACCACATCTTTGAAGTAGTAGCCATATGCGCGGCCCTGCCGTTGACATTCTTTCACCAACATCTTTCGCAGCTCTTCCCATTTCAAGGGCTTTGATGTTTCAACGATCAAGTTACTCTGGCGCGTCACCACATCCGATCCGGGAGCAGCCCGCCCATGTCCGTTGGAGTTCAAAATGCCCGACACGGGTGAGCGGCTCATCAAGAATGTTTTTAGTACGCCATTCTGTACGGCCGTTACCCGCTGTGCCTTCACGCCCTCATCATCATACGCATAGAAACCATTCAGGTGCTGTCCGCCAAGGTTTTGTTGGGTGGGATCAAACACCACCGACAGCGTGGTAGGTAGCACGCGCTCATTGAGTTTCGATTTAAATGTCTGGCCATCCTGCTCGCTGCGCAGGCGATGGCCCTCCACACGATGACCGAAGATTTCGTGGAAGAAAACACCCGCTACCTGGGCATCCAGAATGGCAGGGCCTGTATAAGGTTCCGCAGCAGGAGCATCCTTTAACTTGATCAACACCGCCAACATCTTTTCCAAGTCCTGTTTTACTTTTTCGGGCGATGGCAACTCGGCGGGCGTTCGCGCAAAGTAGGAGCGGTTCAGCGGCAAAATAAGCTGACCCTTTGATCGTACAGAAGCACTCACCTGCAAATAGGTGTACGGCATGTTTTGTACTACTTCCGTGCCTTCGGTGTTTACAAAATACTTGCGTGTGAGATTTACCTGTAAGCTGGCATCCGCCGAAATCACATCCGCATCTTTCAAAAACAGGGCCGAGAAATCTTTTAAGTGCGTGAGCCAACGGACCGTATCAAGTGTGAGTGTAACGGGCGCTTCGTAATATGCTGTTTTCTTCTCTTTGGTGAAGTCAGGTACGGCCGTTGATGTCCGGGGGCTGGCACGGATGGCCTTGTAGCGGGCCACGGCTTCGCGGTACTTTTTCTGTGTAGCCTGCCACACTAAAAATTGCAGCGCTTGCTCGTTGTCATCTAACGGCAGAATCTCGTATCCGTAGCCTTCACTTGCACCATCAAAATTATCTTCGTTGCTGCTGGCTGGATGCGTGTTGTCGAGTTGGTAGTCGCCCACCTTCACACGAGGTGTGAGAACGCGAGTGCGCTCGTTATCGTGTTGCACTAAACTGCCAAAAGAAGTAGCGGCTTGGAAGAGGCGTACATCTTCTACCCGATAATCGATATAGTAAGCGGGCACGGTGCTGGCAGTAAGCCCTGTGAGCTCCCGCTGCAATTCGGCTTTCAGTGTTTGAAGCAGCACGTCTTGTGCCGGTAGCGACTGCACGGCACCGATCAACAAAAAAGAATGCAGGTACCTGCGAAAAAAAGTCTTCATCATCATTCGAAATGTAAACGCGTTAAGATACTGCTAAAATTCATTTTGGGGGCAAAATGTCACATTTGTTTAGTAGTTTTCCCACAAATCTCATGCAGACCGTTCTTGCGATTGTAGCTGTTTATTTTTGCGTGGGTGTGATTCTTTATCTTTTGCAGGATCGGTTGATTTTTCATCCGGAGAAATTACCGGCTCGCTTCGAATTTAGTTTCAATATCCCCTTTCAGGAGATTTTTATTCCACGTGCCGAAGGTGATTTAGCAAATGCGCTTTTGTTTACGCCGGAAATGAGTAAGGGAGTAGTTTTTTATTTCAAAGGCAATACGCGTTCCATCAAAGGGTGGTCGAAGTTTGCTCAGGACTTTTTGTCGAAAGGGTTTGATTGCTTCATGATCGACTATCCGGGTTTTGGGAAAAGTTTGGGCAAGCGTACGGAAAAACGCATCAGCATAGATGCCGAAGCGGCTTATGCCTGGTTGAAGGCACGTTACCAAGGTGAAGAAAGTATAGTGATCTACGGGCGCTCGTTTGGAGCCGGTTTCGCTGCCAAGGTGGCGTCCGAAAACCAACCACGCCTTTTGATTTTGGATTCGTTCTGTTATTCGTTTACTAAGCTTGCTTCCTACAACGCATTTTTATTTCCAGTGAAGTGGTTTCTGAAATACCGGATTCCACTTTACAAACACCTGCGGTGGGTGAAATGCCCGGTTTGGATTTTGCATGGTATCCGCGATGGGGTCATTCCGTGCGCGCACAGTTTGCAATTAGTAAAGGTGTTTGGGCCTCGTGTTCAACTATGGTCTATCCGAAAAGGGCGGCACCATATTCTTCCATCGCATTCGGCGTATCACGAAGCATGGGATGCCATTTTGCACACATGCGTATGATGGTTTGGTTATTTGCGATACCGCTGCTCTGGCTCATAGGCAATTTGTTCACACGGGTGTGGCAGGACTTTTTCATCTTCCGGTTTTCTTCACTGCCGGAATCAGTTGTTCTAAGTTTTGAATTGCCCCACCAGGAAATTCTGTTAGCCGGTGCGCAAGGTGGGCGGCTGCATGCCGTGTATTTTCAGCAACCAAACGCCAAAGGACTTATACTTTTTTTTCATGGTAATCGCGGCCACGTGGGGCGTTGGGGGCATGTAGCGAAAACCTTCGTTCAGTTGGGTTACGATGTGCTGGTGCCCGATTACCGCGGCTACGGGCGGAGTTCGGGCCCGCGTTCAGAATCGTTGTTTTATGAGGACGCCGAAAGCTGGTTTCGATGGGTATTGCAGCGCTACACAAACGAACAAATTTGTTTGTACGGCCGCTCGTTGGGCAGTGCCCCGGCTACTTTTCTGGCGAGCCGACATGCCTGTAGCCGATTGCTACTCGAAACACCCTTTTCCTCCATGGGTAATTTGTTTTATACCTACTATCCCTTTTTACCGCCCGTTTTTTTCTTTAAGTACCACTTTGACAACGAAATTGCTATTCAGGCGGTGAGTTGCCCCGTGTATCTTTTTGCCGGACAGCGCGATTTGGTGGTTCCCTTTCGGTGTACGAAGCGGCTGTTACCCCACCTGAAACCAACGGATGAACTGGTAGTTATAAAAGAAGGAGGCCATAATAATCTGGCCTCCTTTGGTGAGTATCATCAAGCCCTTGCGAAGGCGCTTGTTTAAATTACTTTTTCTACAAACTCCATGAACTCGTGCTTCAGATTATCATACTGAGTCCGGAAGGATACGAGTTCATCCATTAGGCTTTCGTGTTCCTTGAAGTAAACCGTATCCGATTCATTCTTCTCCTGTAGCATCTGCGCGAGGCGCGATTCGTGCTCGCGTAGTTTTTTCCGAAACACGTCCACCAGTTCGCCACCATAGTAAGTAATGAGGCTTTGGAAATGGTCGATGCGTTTTTTTTGATTTTCGCCAGGAAGTTTCGGGGCGGCCCGGTCCAGCAGTTTCTGATAAAACGTCAGCTCTTGTTTCCAAAGCACGGAAGTCGACAGCCAGGCGAGGCTGCTGCGATGCATGTCGATCAACGAAGGTTGTAGAATGTATTTTCCAACGAGATTACCGGTTACAGAGATCATAACACTTCGGGTTTATATTTCGAATCAAATAAAAGATGCAACTTGTGCCATGGTAATGATGGGTATCAGCGTAAAGTATGACTATTATCATACACGGGTAGGTCTTCATTTTGGAAATTAATCACATCAAAACAACATGTTGCGAAAAGCACTTTTTGGGGGACTCGTTTTCTGGATTTTATTGACAGGCTGTTCGGTGCGTGTTACCAGCCGGTACGATCGCAACGCCAATTTTGCGCAGTACAAAACCTTCTGTTGGATGGACGGGTGCGAGTTTAAAGTGGATGGCCCCGACTACCTGAAAGATGAAGAGATACGGCTGAGCATTAAAGATGCCATTGTGCGGGAGTTGAATGCAAAAGGGTTAACCGAAAATGCCGATGCACCCGATTTGCTGGTAGGGTTCAACATCACAGTAAAGAACGACACCGCAGTTATTTTCAGGCGTACCGAAGAAACGCCCATTTACTACCGGCCATTGCCGCAAGAGCAAGATGAGATTCCTTTTCTGCGGGGGACACTTATACTAGCAATGGCGGATAAATCCACCAGCCAGATTGTATGGCAGGCCGCAGCAGTTGAGTACATGGAAGAACGCCCCCGCGTTACGGCCGAGTACATTGAAAAAGGAATTCGAAAAGTGCTGAAACGTTTTCCGCCCACCCCGGCAAATTAATTCTTATTTAGGCAAGACTTCCTGATCAACCATCAACCGTGCATGCGGGATTTGGTGAAGAATCGAGGCAGGCAATTGTTCGTTGGCTTTTTCCTGAAGTACGCGCTGTACAATCGCAGCTTTCTTATGTCCGTTGGCCATCAAAATCGGCAAGCGCGCTTGAGCGAAGTCGGCAAGCCCAAGTGTGATGCCTTTGTCCAACGGTGTGGGTGTTTGGAAATACTTCTGACCTACCGCAATTGTTTCTTCGGCCAGTTGCGATACATGCGCATGTTGAGTAAAGGGCGTTCCAGGTTCGTTCATGGCAATGTGACCGTTTGTGCCAATGCCTACCAACATCACATCCAGCCCACCGTTTCGGTTGATGATTTGTTGAATGCGATCGACTTCAAGTTCAGGCACGTTTGCGCGACCATCGAAAAAGTGAACCCTGGATGAAGGGATGCTAAGCGGGTGAAAGAGGTATTCGTCCATCATCTGGCGGCACGAACCCGTATCGTTGCCGTTCATTCCCAACCATTCATCCAGACCCACCCATTCGCAGTGCGTCAGGTCAAGTCGGTTTGCTTTCACATCGGCTATCAAACATTCAAAAACACCCAAAGGCGAATGGCCGGATGCCAGGCAAATCAGTGCGGCAGGTTTAGCACGAGTGTAATCGGCCACCAGATCGGCCACAGCCCGGCAGAGTGTGCGATAATCAGCAAAAATTAACAGCTCCATAACGATAGTTGAGTTTCAATAAAGTCGCCAATTAACTACATTTAATACATGAAGCTTCGGTTCGTTTGGATATATGTTTGCTTGCTAGTTGCCTGTGTGGAACCTTACGAGCGCCCCAACGAGACCGTTTCGGGATATGTGCCTGTTTATGGTAGCCGCTCCGCTGCCGAAGTGTCGTTTCAACCACCTCGTACTGTGGAAGACCCTGGTAAGATTTATCGGTATGGCTCGTTTTTGTTGATTAACGAACGCAACAAAGGCATTCATGTGTTTGATAATGCTGATCGCAGTAAACCGGTTGCCTTAGGGTTTGTAGAAATCATCGGTAACAGCGATATGGCAGTGCGAAGCGATGTGCTTTTTGCGGATTACATGGGTAAGTTAGTATCCATTCGCACAACCGATTTCCAAACCGGAGAAGTGGTAAGCAGTTTGCTCATCCAAGACTGGTTGTTGGGTGTGCCGCCACCTCGGGCCAGCGCTTTTGAGTGCATCGATCAAACCAAAGGCATTGTCATCGCATGGAAGAAGCAAACATTAACAAACCCGGACTGCTATGCGAACTAGAAGCTGGTTGCTGTTGCTACTGGTTGCGTTAGGCTGCACGGAAGGTCAGGACGCTACCGTTGGCCAAGGTGGCTCGCTGGCGCGGTTTGCCATTCAGGGCAATTACTTGTACGTGGTCTCGAACTCTACGCTCGAAGCATATGAGATTTCTGGAGCTGAGTTGGCGCTGGCCAGCCGCACTACGGTGGGCTTTGGGATGGAAACGATCACTACAAAAGACAACTATCTCTACCTCGGAGCTCGCGATGCCATGCACATTTATTCGATTGCCCAGCCTCAAAATCCGGTTTTTGTTTTTCGGTATCAGCACATTACCAGCTGCGATCCGGTAGTTGTGCAGGGTAATCGAGCGTATGTAACGCTGCGTGATGGCGCTATGTGCAACCAAGGCGTAAACGTGTTAGAGATCGTTGATATTGCCAATCCGAACGCGCCAAAACTGATTACCAGATACCCGATGACAGCACCGGGTGGGCTCGGGATTTCAGGTGATTGCCTTTTCGTTTGCGAGGGTGAAGCCGGTTTGAAATGGCTGAATGTTAAAGACGATCAGGTTCGCGTAGTTCGGGAGCTTTTGGATGTTGATGCTTATGATGTTATTGTGCGTGAAGGGGAGTTAACGCTTACTGGCCGCGATGGTGTGTACCAATACAACTTCGATTGTGTGCGCGAATCCATTTCAATGCTTTCCGCGATCCCCGTGGTGCGTGCAGATTTCTAAACGATTTTGGTCATTGGGGCTTCTGCTGGCCCCGCTCTTGTTGTCCGCTCAAGTCCGAAAAACCGACTCGATTGCTTGGGCGCCACGTGCCATCATCAAGTTCAGCCCGTTGCATCTCCTCAACTTTTACCCCACCGTACAGGTTGCCTTTGAGTATCGTATCGCGAGACGAATCTCGTTACAAACGGATGTGGGAGTTGCCTTAAACTACTCGAACCAAAACGCCAGGTTTTTAGACAGACGAGGCGTGAAGTTCAAACAAGATGTTCGTTACTATCTATCGCCAGTCAATTCATCTTCGAACGCGCATTATCTGTCGGCCGAATACTATGGTAATTTTATAAATTTTGATCGCGAGGTTTGGGGATTGAGCTGTTTCGATTTGGATTGCATAAACCAATTTCGACAGCGGTATTTTTTTACGGTTCGCCATCGCGAGCATGGTATTGGCTTGCGCTACGGCATCCATTATTTTCAAGGGCGTTTTGATTTTGATTTTGGATTTGGATTCTTAGCCAGATTTGTTCGCTACCAACAACCAACCGTTCCGGGCGAAGCGATTAATTGGGCCCTTATCCGGATTCCAAACGAACGAAACCGCATAAGCTTTGGCCCTACTATTGGGCTGCGGATAGGATATCTCATATCACCGCGGTGACGCTTTTTTTAAGATGCAGAATCTTTATCTTTCGATTCCCTAATTCAATCTTATGAAATATCCGTGCATCTGGTTCACCCATTTGAAAAGAAGTTTGTTCCTCCTGCTCACGCTGGCAATCACCAGTTCAGCCACCGCTCAAAACCTCGATAGTGTTTTTAAATATGTCAAGTATCGAAACATTGGCCCCTTTCGCGGCGGGCGTTCGGTGTGTGCTTCGGGCGTGGTTGGCGATCCCCTGACGTACTACATGGGTACCACGGGTGGCGGGCTTTGGAAAACGGAAGACGCAGGCGTGAGTTGGAATAACATCTCCGATGGTTTTTTCAAAACCGGTTCCGTTGGTGCCGTAGCCGTTTCCGAAAGCGATCCGAACGTGGTGTACGTAGGCATGGGCGAGCACGCTCCACGCGGAGTCATGACGACCTATGGTGATGGCGTATACAAATCCACCGACCGCGGCAAAACCTGGAAGCATCTTGGCCTTGCCGCCACGCGGCATATTTCCCGGATCGTCATTCACCCGAAGAATCCCGACATCGTTTATGTGGCCGCTCAGGGTGCGTTGAATGGTCCAACGGCAGACAGAGGCATTTATAAATCTACTAACGGTGGCCAGACGTGGACGAATGTGTTATATGTAAACGACTTAACCGGTTGTTCGGAGCTTTCGCTGGATGTTCATAATCCTCAAGTGCTTTATGCCACGATGTGGCACCATCAACGACTGCCTTGGAAAGTAATCAGTGGCGGCCCTGGCAGTGGGGTTTATAAATCAATGGATGGTGGCACCACCTGGCAAAAAATCCAAAGCGGCCTTCCCAAAGAGTTAGGCAAAATGGCAATTGCGGTGAGTCGCGCTAATCCCGAAAAGGTTTATCTGCTCCTAGAAAGCGATACCGAGAAAGAAGCTGGTGGGTTGTTCGTATCGGAAGATGCCGGTAAAAACTGGTCGAAAGTAAGCAGCGACCATCGCCTGGTACAGCGGGCGTGGTACTACATTGAAGTATTTGCCGATCCGCAAGATGAACATACCGTTTACGTGTTGAGCGCTCCAGCGCTGCGTTCCATTGATGGCGGCAAGACGTGGGAGCGCCTGTCGGGTTGGCACGGCGATTATCATGATCTGTGGATCAATCCCACGAATGCAAAGAACCTGGTGATGGCAGATGATGGCGGGGCCTCCATCAGTTTCAACCGTGGCAACACGTGGTCGCTGCAATCGCAGATGCCCACTGCGCAATTGTACCGCGTCAATGCCGACAACTTGTTTCCGTATCGTTTGTATGCCGGCCAGCAAGACAACACTTCGCTGCGCATTGCCTCGTTGGCATTGGGACGGTGGGAAATTGGCGTTCGCGATTGGGATTACTCCGCAGGTGGCGAGAGCGCGTTTTTGGCGTTCGATCCCAACGATCCGCAAGTGGTCTTGGGTGGCAGTTACCTCGGAACCATCGAAGAGCTGCATCCCAATCTGCAAGCCAGCACC
>JBIIVI010000374.1:0-2868 GCA_044339555.1 Cyclobacteriaceae bacterium
ATGGCACAGGCAAGGGTCGCGACATTCTTTTCTTTATTGATAACATCTTCCGTTTTACGCAAGCGGGATCCGAAGTGTCGGCTCTATTGGGCCGTATGCCCTCCGCTGTGGGTTATCAACCTACGCTGGCCACCGAAATGGGTACCATGCAAGAGCGGATTACATCTACCAAGAACGGTTCCATCACGTCCGTACAGGCCGTTTACGTACCTGCGGATGACTTGACTGACCCGGCTCCGGCTACTACGTTTGCTCACCTGGATGCCACCACGGTATTGAGCCGCAAGATTGCCGAGTTGGGAATTTACCCTGCCGTGGATCCGCTGGATTCTACATCCCGGATTTTGCGTGCAGATGTAGTAGGCGAAGAGCACTACAACTGCGCACAAGCCGTGAAAAACATTTTGCAGCGTTACAAAGAACTGCAAGACATCATCGCGATTTTGGGTATGGACGAATTGAGCGATGAAGATAAACTGGTGGTGCACCGCGCCCGCCGGGTGCAGCGCTTCTTATCGCAGCCTTTCCACGTGGCCGAAGCCTTCACCGGCTTAAAGGGCGAGTTGGTGGATATCAAAGACACCATCAAGGGCTTCAACATGATCATGGATGGCGAGTTAGACCACCTGCCGGAAGGTGCCTTTAACCTGGTAGGAAATATTGACCAGGCGATTGCCAAGGGCGAGAAAATGATTGCCGAAGCGGCCGCCTCCTAAAAATACAAGTAGAACGGGGGCTTGAACGGCCTCCGTTCGTTGACTTTCTTTTGGAATTTGAAATTGAACACTGACTCTTTCGTTGTATGCATTTTGAAATCATTACACCCGATAAAAAAGTTTTCGAAGGCGAAGTAAGCGCAGCCACATTGCCGGGTGCCGATGGATCGTTTCAGATTCTTAACCACCACGCACCGCTCGTAAGCCTTTTACAGATGGGGCCCGTGGAATACAAGACCAAAGAGAAAACAGAGAAAGTAATTATCACGGGAGGCGTGGTAGAAGTACTCAACAACAAAGTAATCGTGCTGGCTGACGGCACTGCCGGCTAACATTTTCTGTCGAAACTTTAAAAAGCCCCGCCCCAAGCGGGGTTTTTTGTTTGCCTGCTGTCAAAAAGGGAAATGGTTGGCGTGGTGAATCTCAATATCTTTAGTACAAATTTCAACCTGTGTTGATCCAAAGCATTTTAAGATGCACCCTGATATTGTTCGTTGCGGTTTCTTTGATAACCTGTAAGCAGGCGGTGGATGTTGCGATCAATCCAAAGCTGGATAAACTAAAAATTCTGCCTGATTTTAAAGCTGACCATCTTTATAGCCCTGGGGAAAAAATGCAGGGCTCTTGGGTATCCATGGCGTTTGACGATAGAGGGAGACTCATAACCTCTGATCAATACGGAGCTTTATATCGTCTTGTGCTGCCGGCTATTGGTTCGAATGATTCTGTTCAAATTGAGAAGCTCACTATCAAAACATCAAATGAGCCAGATACCTCAACACATATTAGTATGGGCTTTGCCCAGGGTTTGCTGTATGCATTCAACAGTCTCTACGTTATGGTCAACAACCATAGTAGCGAAGACTTTAATAAAAAGAGTGGTTTGTATCGTTTACAGGATATGGATGGCGATGATCAATTTGATACCATCACGCTGCTTAAGGAATTGAATGGCGAAGGCGAGCATGGGCCACACAGTATAACGCTATCGCCAGACAAAAAATCGTTGTATGTCATCGCGGGCAATCATACCGATCTGCCAGAGATGAATGCCTATCGTCTGCCCAAGGTCTGGAAAGAAGACAATCTGTTTCCGCTCATTAAAGATCCGCGTGGTCATGCCAATGATCGCACCGCCCCGGGTGGCTGGATTGCCAAAGTAGATTCAACCGGCATGAGTTGGGAGTTGGTGAGTGCTGGCTTTCGCAATGCGTTTGATATTGCCTTCAATCAGGATGGCGAATTGTTTACGTATGATTCAGACATGGAGTGGGATCTGGGAATGCCCTGGTATCGACCAACCCGCATTTGCCATGTTACAAGCGGAAGCGAGTTTGGATGGCGCACAGGCAACAGTAAGTGGTCGGCTGACTATCCCGATAATTTACCTTCCGTTATCAATATCGGGCAGGGTTCGCCAACCAATCTGGTAAATGGTGCCAATGCGCGCTTTCCTGATAAATACAGAAAGTCATTGTTTGCGTTCGATTGGAGTTTCGGAATAATCTATGCCGTTACATTAAAACCTGAAGGCTCCAGCTATGCTGCCGAAGCCGAAGAATTCCTTTCCGGTGTGCCATTGCCGTTAACAGACGGTGTTATCGGTCCCGATGGGGCACTGTATTTTCTAACAGGTGGCAGAAGATTAGAGTCTGATTTGTACAGGGTGTATTACACGGGAAAAGATGTTGATCCAAATTCAAAACCAGCAATAACCGAAACCCCCGAATCGGCCATCCGAAAGAAACTGGAAGCTTTTCATGCTGGCCCATCAGCCGAAGCCATCCATATTGCCTGGCCTTATTTAAACCATGAAGATCGATTTATTCGCTATGCTGCACGAGTGGCTGTTGAGCATCAGCCAGTGGCACAATGGCAAGAAAAAGCTTTGGCGGAAAAAGATCCTGTTGCGCTTACGCAAGCATTGATTGCACTCGCGCATCAGGGGAATCCCACTCTTCGCGATAAGGTATTTAATCAGCTCACAAAAATTGATTTTGCCAAATTGAACGATGGCCAAAAGTTGGATGTGCTTCGCGCGATAGAAGTAGCTCTCTTACGCGTGGGTGAGCCAAGCGCGGCAGCCAGAAAGAACGTAATCGATTACCTTAATGCGCAATATCCTGCCAAGACAAACAAGCTTAATCGAAGC
>JBIIVI010000078.1:0-12509 GCA_044339555.1 Cyclobacteriaceae bacterium
ATGCCTTGTAACGATAGGCATGCGAATTGAACTTGATTTACCAAACGCGACTTTGCTTCCAATGCTTCGAAAGCCTGTGGCAGGTAAGTCAACTCCAGCGATAACCATAGTACGCAACCGTAATTCAAGCACAACAAAAAAGCCTCCCACTGGGAGGCTTTTTTGTTCGAGGCAGGCTCACTCAATCAAGAGCGTCTGCGGTAACACTCACGAAGAACGTTACTTCAATACTAAACTTCACGGGTGTTCGTGAGAGGGTGCCTTCCGCATACACTTTCAACTTCTTGTCCGATTGCAGTAACGATGCGAGGGTGTTGGCATCGGTCGGCAGCGGTAACTTGGTTTCTACTCCGGTTGTCGAGAGGTCGCGGAGGTTGAGTGCGTTCGCCAAACTAACCGCTACCGAAGGGGTGGTGGCATCGGCATCGCCAAACGAAAACTTGCCATTGCTAAACGTTACGTCCGACAAGCCCGCAGTGGTGCTGTACCCGGAGATCTTGTAGGAAACATCGTTGATCCGAAAATCTTTCAGTTTATCCTTGTACTTCTGAATGTCAGCATCTGTAGTGGCATCCAGTGTCCTGTTAGCCGTGTAATTGCGGTTCGTAAACGTGCCGGTTTCATCCACGGTAAACGTGGTGGTTAACTCAGTGTCGAAGGTTACTTGACCTAGTTTGTCAAAGATGTCGCAGCTGTTAAATAACAGTAACGTGATGAGTGCTAAAACGGAAAGAAGGGATCGCATTTTCATAGCTATTGGAAATTTTGAATTTGAGCGAGTGAAAGTTAAGTAATTGTAGGATTTTCTAAAAAAAAACCACCCCTTTATGGGATCTGAGGGCAAGATGTAACTGGAATTGCGCGGTAAAACCCTGCATTTTTCTTTTAAACGCATGGATTCCTGCCATAAAAGAAGTCATCAGCGCGCTTGGCCATTCTACTTAAAACGTAAAAAAGCTCATGGCTTCTTAAAGGCCGTTACGCGCAGACCTGCGAAGTACTGGCGCCCAGGGGCCACGTTATAGAAACGTCCGCCCGCTGCATTTAGGTCGTTGCCCAAACTGTAACGCTGATCGAGAGCATTATCGACACCGCTAAACACATCCCACACCCAGCGGCTGGTTGCCTTTCGGAAGCCCGCCTTCAATGCCACAAACGTATATGCATCCGCGAAAGCGGTGTTGCCATCGTCTAAAGGCAAACGACTGGTGCTCAAGCCCGACACGTTTACATACCACCCCGCATGCGCCGCCATATCAAGGGCTAGCGAGTAGATTTCGCGCGGCACCCCTGTGAGTTGATTTCCCGAAAAATCGGTGCTGACTTTTGCATAATCCCGAAAGGTAAAATCCTGCCCGGTTGCGCCAGCAGTAATCTGTAGGCGACTGATTGTTTTTGATTCGAGCCGCGGCTGCACATGTAGCAACAATTCTAGTCCGTTTTGCCTGGTGCTGCCTGCGTTCACAAAAAAGTCGGCTCCGTCTGCATCTCTTCGCACCATGATGGTTTCTTTCAACGCAAAATGGTAGAGGCTCACATCCCACCGTAGGACACCACGCGTGCCACGCCAGCCAAGTTCGTAGTTCAAGCCACTTTCCGGTTGTAGGGTGGAATTGAAGTTGGTGGTTGACGGCCGAATCTCAGCCAGCGTTGGTGGCGAGAATCCGCGACTTACAGACGCGTGCGCGCTCATGGTCGAAGATAAGTTCTTTAATATTGCTACACGGGGCATCCACGCCAGCGGGAACTGTCGGACACGATACTCGGGCAGCACGGCCAACCGCTGAAACACAATCGACTGGTCGTTGGCGCTGAGGCCGCCGGTCAGCACCCATGTCTTCCACTCCGCGGTTCCCTGCCCGAACAACATCCCCGTAAGGGCCACCACCTCATCGTTGGATTGAAGCGCTCCAGCCACGCCCCCCACATTCTGATACGTGCCAATGGTAGAGAACGTGCGTTGGTATTCGAAGCCACCTTGCAATTTGATCCGCAGTTCATCGCGCTCATAATCAAAAGTCGTGATTGAGCGGGCGCCCAGATTTTGTTCGGCTCTTCGCTCCCAATTGCGAATGGCGGCATTTCCAAACTCGACCAGGTTGCCATATACACCCGTGCGGTTGTGCAGTCGTTTACCGAGTTGATACTCGTGTGAGATCCCCGCGAGAAAAGACTTTTGTGCTATGTGCGCATTTTGCTGTTGCGCTCCCGGCAGTGTTCCAGCCGCAGGCCGCGCTTGGCGGGGATTTGCAATAAACTCCGCTTCCGTAAGACCACCCGGAGTCTGGTAATACAAATCGCTATAAAGCAATAACGTTTCGAGCACTTGCTTGTCGGACAACTCAAATCGAAACTGGCTGTTCACCATGTCGCGGGCCATGCGGGTATGGTCGCGGTAGCCGTCCGACTGCTGATGTAAATACTGCACGATGTGGCTGGCCTCGCGGCCTCCGTCGCGGTAGTTGAGTTGCAAGTTGCGCAGGCCATAGCTGCCGATGGTGGAGGCTGCTTCTACCGACCGCTCTTCCACCGGCGGCTGGAAGAACAGAAGCACGCCGCCAGTTCCGGCTCCGTACAGGCTAGACCCCGGGCCTTTGATAATTTCTACAGTGCCCACTGCACCCGGATCGATTTGGTTCAGGTATGTGTTGCCGCCCGCGTCTGTCAGGGGCAGATCGTTCCAGTACACTTTTACGTTTCGTACGCCAAACGGGCTGCGCAGGGAACTGCCGCGAATGGCTACCCGATAGCTGCCGGGCGAGCGTTCTTCGAGGCGCACGCCGGGCATCTGGTTGAAGGCTGGCACCAGGCTCGTATTGACAAAGCGGCTAAGTTGGGTGCCATCAACAACAGCCACAGCGGCCGGTACGGCTCGGTAGGATTTTTCTTGTGCATAGGCGCGCACTGTGATTTCCTCCAAAACACGGGTGGTGTCGGGCACTACTTGGGCGAACGCAGAAAAGGCGGAGATCCAAAGTGCTGGAAAAAAAAGAAATTTCATGCGCCGAAAGTACCAAATCGCTCGAAGATCCCGGGTGGCGAATCGAGTTGTGATGGATCAGACGTGAAGCTGTAGTACCTCTTCTACCGATCTGCTACCTGGGAAGTACGCCACCAACTGCAACAGCACGCGATCGACCAACGTGTCGGGGCAAGAAGCCCCACTGGTGAGTACGATCCGTAACGGGCGTTTGTCGGGCAGAAAGCGGTGGGTAACTTTCTTTTCCTTTCGGGAATAATCAAAATGGTGGATTTCCTCAGCCGATTTGATTTCCGTATTCGAGTTGATGAAGTATGTGGGAAACTTACGCTCACACAACTCCACAATATGCGAGGTATTAGAACTGTTGTAACCGCCCACCACAATCGCCAGGTCGGCTCCCGACTCCAGCAGCAGGTAGGTGGAATCCTGGTTGTCGTTGGTAGCATAACAAAGCGTGTCGCGCGTATCGGCAAAATGATTTTTGATTTCGCCGCTTCCAAACTTTCGGATCATGATGTCCTTCATGAAGTCTGCAATGGCCTGGGTTTCGGTGGCCAGCATAGTGGTTTGGTTCACCACGCCCACACGCTGCAAGTGTTCCGCCGGATCGAAGCCGGTGGAATAGCGCCCGGCAAACTCTTCGTAAAACTCCGCCTTGGTCTTTGAGCCCAACACGTAGTTGGCCAACTGCTGCGCCTCCGCCATGTCGCGAACCACGATGGATTGCCCGCGCTGCGCACTATGCGAAAACGTGGCGCGGGTTTCTTCGTGTTTGGGTTTACCGTGGATGATGATCGTGTACTGATCCTTGGCCAGCTTCTCGGCCCGGTTCCAAACCTTTTCTACGAAGGGACATGTGGTGTTATACTTCTGAATTTCCACGCCCTTATCCAGCAACAGGTTTTCGATTTCAATCGTGGTGCCAAAGGCTGGTATTATCACCACATCGTCTTTGCCAATGTTGTCCCACGCAATGAATTGCGAACCATCGGTGTCCAGGATGAACCGGATGCCGCGACTTTGCAAGTCCTGGTTCACCTCTTGGTTATGGATCATCTGACTGAGCAGATACACGTTTTTGTGCGCGTTTTCTTCGAGCGCCTTGTAACTGATTTCAATCGCATTTTCTACCCCGTAGCAAAACCCAAAATGGCGGGCGATTACAAACTGTACGGGCCCGAAGTCAAGCAATGACGGCGAAAAATCCTGCTTGCGTAAATCCTTCAGGCGCCTGGCTTCTTTTACCTTGCCGGTGATGGACGAGCGGTAGTAGGCGGGTATTTCGAACTTTTTAATGGTCGTAGTTATTAATACAGCAAAGGTAACAGAAAAGACCCTTGCAGGTTTTCAGGCATGAAAAAGAAGCTGATGCCTTTTGTTGCATCGGCTTCTTTCGTGTTGGCGTACGCTACGCTGCGTTGTTCAGTTGATTTTCTTTAATCTGGTTGATTCGGATTTCTTTTGAATCGAGATCAAACCACTTTACTTCCACCACATTCGACTTCAGGTACTTCAGCACTTCCATCACTTTGCCATCTACTTTGCTGCGGACGATTTGTCCCTTTCTAAACAATCTCCTCATAGTGTTTTTTTACATTCGTAAACCAAATATAAGCTCTCGCGGGCTATCCGGGTAATAACCCGAGATAATAATGCGGTCGCCTGCTTTCTTTTTGTTAAGAATTTCATTCGCTTGCTTAGACGTTTTCACCGGAATATCGTCAATGGATGTAATGATGAATCCTTTCTCGATATCTGTATAACGGCTGATTTTGCCCGTAGTTACGTTTTTTACGCGCACTCCGTTGGTTAAATCCATTTGCTTGAGCACTTTTTGATCCACATCTTCCAACTCAATACCCAGCGAAGCCACTGCGTCTTTTTCCTCGGGTTTCACTGCGGTCATACTGCCTTCACGATTTTTTAACGTAGTAGTAAACACTTTTTCTTTGCCTGCGCGGTTCACCGTAACCGCTACTTTGTCGCCCGGGCGCTTCCGACCAATATACTCGATTAATGCTGTGCTGCTCTTGATAGGCGTCTCATCCAACTTCACAATTACATCTCCTTTTTGAATACCCGCACTCTTGGCCGCGCTCTTGTCTTCAAAATCACCAAAGCCATTTACATACGCGCCTTCGTTCACAGAAAGGTCTTCAGTCTTGGAGAGGTCGTTGTCCACGCTACGTACTTCTATGCCTAACCAGCCACGCTGCACGGCACCGAACGAAATCAAATCTTCGACTACTTTGGAAACAATGTTGGCAGGAACTGCAAAGCCGTAGCCCGAGTATGAACCTGTGGGGCTGGCAATGGCCGTGTTGATGCCTAACAAGCCACCATTCAAATCTACCAAGGCGCCTCCGCTGTTGCCGGGATTGATGGCGGCATCCGTTTGGATGAACGACTCAATCGCGGTGTTAGCCGGGCTGCCATTTGGATTCTGGTTGTTGGAATTGATGATGTTGATGTTGCGGCCTTTCGCGGAGATGATGCCTGCCGTAACGGTGGAATTTAGATTGAATGGGTTACCAACGGCCAACACCCATTGACCGACTTTGCTTTGATCGGAATTTACAAACGACAAGAACGGCAAGTCTTTTTGATTGACTCTAATGACTGCTAAATCCGTATCGGGATCGGTGCCAATCACTTCAGCTTTAAACTCTCGGTTGTCGTTGAGGGTAACCGTTACCTGATCCGCTCCTTGTACCACGTGATTGTTGGTCACGATATAACCACCTGCGTTGATGATTACGCCAGAGCCCGTACTTTGGCTAGGCCCCTGACGTTGCTCAAATGGATTGGGTCCAAAAAAATAGCGGAATGGATCCATATCTTGCTCGCGCGAATCGGCTGTGGCCCGACCTTCTGACTTCGAGCGAATGTGAACCACCGCTTTTGTTACTTTCTCCGCTACGCCAGTAAAATCGAGCGGCACCGTCTCACCATTCTCATTTACGGTATACGCCACCTGTGCGGCGGGCACGGTGGTAGTAAGTTGCACTTGCGTGGGTTCGTTTTGGCCACGCCATTCTACTACCGCCAGGGTAATACCGCTACCCAGAACGGCAGCTATGATTAATCCAAAAAACTGTTTCATACTTTTTAATTTATTGCGTCCTTTCCTTCTAACCAACGCCTCCGCTTCGTGTCACTAATAACGGAAGCGAAAACCTTTTGGTTTCGAATCAGCAAAAGCCGTTCCCTGCCAAAAACAAGTCTATTTCTTGACTAATTGTCCGTTTTGGTAAGTGTAGGAGATTGACAAATTGCCATTTTGATCATACCACTTCGATTCGCCATCCCGGGTGCCGTTTTTGTAAACGCCTTCTTCCATTACCTTACCGTTGTCGTAGTAGATTTTTACCATGCCTTCGATCTTATCGAACTGGTAGAACCGCTCTTCTTTTATATTCGAGAAGTTGTACTCGCGGTATTCGCCCTGCCGAAGGTCGTTATGGTATTGAATGCGCTTCACCAAATTATTACTCGTACCGAATTCCAGGTATGTTCCTTCCTTTTTCCCGTTTACATACGGGGTAACTGTTTGAGGGAGGCCGCTGGGTTGGTAGTCGATCCACATGCCATGGCGTAGTCCATTTAGGTAGTAGCCTTCCGTTCGTTTGCCCCCGTTTTCGTTGTTTACCCACACACGCATCAAGCCCGGAGTATCTTCAAAAGTTTGTGTATTCGCGCCGGCAGGGAGATCGGGTACTGCGCCCGAGGAAGCAGTGGCTGGCACCGTTTGTTGGGTGCTGTCTTGCGCACGTGCGGAACTCGCGGGACTTGGTTGTTGATTACATTGGCTGTAGCCGATTAGAACCGCGAACAGAATGGAAAGTCGTTTCATATGTTAATAATTGTTTTTTAGTGGTCACATGGAATCGCCAGGCCAATTATCATACTGTTGGGTATGCTTTGCTGATGGCGATTTCATGTCTAAATTTTTTTTCGTTTAAGGCCACATGGAATACCCAAGCCCACTAAACATCCCCGTCAGGGAACCAAGAGAATGGATATTTCAGAGCAATTTTTTGGCGCTCAAAATAAAAAAATGACTCAAAAAAAATCAAGATGGGGCGGTAAACGGAGGAACCATCGTTTTTTAGTGCTTTTCACCATGCGTGTGCGGGTGTCGCAAGTTTCGGTTCGAAAGCAATCTCAGATTTTGTTAGATGATGTGTCAATATCCTTTCCGGAGAAGAAACGGGTATCCGCACAGTTGCTGTGATTGGTGTAGGCACTGCTACACTCGCCGCTTTCATTGGCGCTGGCGGCCTGGGCGAGTACATCGTTACCGGATTGGCACCAAAAAACACTGCCGTGATCCTGCAGGGAGCGGTACCGGCAGCGCTGCTGGTACTTTTGGTAGAGTGGTGCTTTAAGGCGCTTGAGCGTGTGTGATTCCCGCACACCTGCGCGGTGGTTAGTAGCCGATGATTTGTTTATCCCACAACACCACGCCCAGCGTTCGCCCGGTTCCGCGGAAATCGCTACCGGGTGGAGGGGCTGCGTGCATGGCGAGCGGCATGTTGATTGGGCGATGAATCGCAACAGCGTGATGCCGCAGGTCTGACACGCGCGTAGATGCAACCACGAATCGCCTGTCTTTACACATTCCTCGCATACATGTACGCGTTCGGTGTTCAATTCGCTCGGTGGGCACCAGCCTTGTTAACTTTTTGTGTGCATCGCTTTCTATAACAAAACGTTTACTTTTGAAATCCAACTTGATTCGATGCAAACGATAACAGCCCAACTGATTCTGAAAAAAGGACGCGAGCAATCGGTACTCAGGTTTCATCCGTGGATTTTTTCGGGAGCCATTCAACGGATGGAGGGTACTCCGGCAGATGGCGACTGGGTGGAGGTAAAGGATGCGAACCAGCAAACACTTGCGCTGGGCCACTTTCAAAAAGGTTCCATCACGGTGCGGCTGCTGCATTTTGGAAGCATGCTGCCACCGCATCTCTACCAGCGGAAACTTGAAAGGGCGGTGGCGGTTCGCCACCTAATACAAACAGCGTTTACCAATTGCTTCCGCCTGGTGCATGGCGAAGGCGATGGCTTGCCGGGTTTGGTGATCGACTTCTACGCGGGTGTGGCGGTGATGCAGGCGCACTCGGTGGGCATGCACCACGATCGACAAGCCATTGCCGATGCTTTGAAAGCCGTGATGGGCGAAGAGTTAAGGGCGGTGTACTATAAACCGGTATTGGCATCCGCTGCGCCCGAATATCTCATCGGCATGGCCGGAGTGCCGCATTCGGTGTTGGAGCATGGCAATACCTTTCTAATCGACTGGGAGGAAGGACAAAAGACGGGATTCTTTTTAGATCAACGTGAAAACCGGAAACGCCTGGCCGACTACGCCAAATTGAAGAAAGTACTCAACATGTTTTGCTATACCGGGGGATTTTCGGTTTACGCGTTGCACGCAGGCGCACAGTTGGTGCACTCGGTAGATGCTTCCGCCAAGGCTGTTGAACTTACGCGCAAGAACATCGAAGCGAATGGCTTTGATCAAGCCCAACATGCAGGTTATGTGGCCGACACGTTTGATTTCCTGAAAGATAAAAAAAACCAGTACGACCTGATCATTCTCGATCCGCCCGCTTTTGCGAAGCACAAAGATTCTAAACATCAGGCAATGAGAGGATACCAACGCCTGAACGCAGAGGCATTTCGTGCCATCGCGCCAGGCGGGATCGTTTTTACTTTTTCCTGCTCGCAAGTAGTGGATCGGCAATTATTTTATGATACGGTGGTTTCCGCCGCCATTCAATCCGACCGGGAGATCAAAGTGTTGGAACATCTGGGTCAACCGGCCGATCACCCGGTGTCCATCTTTCATCGCGAGGGCGAGTACTTGAAAGGTTTGGTTCTGTACGTACATTAAGCCATGTTTTTTTCCATCGGCAACACATTCTTCACGGTTGGGGGATATGCCGTTAGCTACCTCGAGTTTTTTGGTTGGCTCACGGGCCTTATAGCCGTGGCGTTGTCGGCCAAAGCCAATATCTGGAGTTGGCCGATCGGGTTGATAAACGTGACGCTTTCGTTTTTCCTTTTTTATCAAGTGCAGTTGTATCCGGACATGCTGCTGCAAGTATTCTTTTTTGTTACAAACGTAGTGGGGTGGTGGCGCTGGTTGCATCCGCAAAAAAACGAAGCCGACAACCGCCGGCAATTGAAAGTGAGTTGGATGCTGCCGCGCCAACGGCTGCTTCTGGTAGTTGGCGGTGCAGGTGGCACCGCTCTGTTGGGTGCGCTTGCGGCTCGCCTGCACGAATGGTTACCGGCCGTGTTTAACCAGCCCAGCGCGGCGCCTTATGTGGACTCATTCATTACCGTGATGAGCGTACTTACCACGTTTTACATGATCGAAAAGAAGATTGAATGTTGGCTGATTTGGATTTTGGTAGACGTAATCGCCACGTATCTCTATTTTGTGCGCGACATTAAGTTCTACAGTTTGCTTTATCTGCTGTTTACCCTGATTGCCGCCTATGGGTTGTACCACTGGTGGAGCGAGTTCAAACGTTACTCTACAAAATGACGGACGGAAAAATTCTGATCTGTTTGTACGGCCCCGAAAGTACTGGCAAATCAACGCTGGGAAAACTACTGGCGGCCCGATATCAAACCGAGTATGTGCCGGAAGTGGCGCGTGAGCTGATTCAATCCAACGACTTTACGATAGACGACATACTCCGCATCGGGCAGGCACAAACCCAGCGCGTACAACAAAAAATAATTACCGCTAACCGCTTTTTGTTTTGTGATACCGATCTCATCACCACCCAAATCTACTGCCGGCATTACCTGGGTACGGTGCCCGAACAGCTATTTGAGTGGGAACGTCAGATAGAATATGATCATTATTTTTTATTTGATGTTGATGTGGCCTGGGTAGCCGATGGCATACGCGATCAGGGCAGCAACCTGCAACGCACAGCGATGCTCGCAATATTTAAACAAGAGTTGGAGAAGCGAAATCTGGCGTATACGCTTGTACGCGGCACCTACGAAGCTCGGGCCACGCTGGTGCAGTCGGTTTTGGATGCCATGTAACTACAGGTTGGGTTGCGAAGCAGGTGTGTTTTTTCGTAGTACCCACTTCATCAAGGGGCCGCTGGCCATACTCGTTACCAATGCCATGATCACCAATGAGACGAATATCCGCTCGTTGATCAGTCCGTTTTCAAGAGCGACCAATCCCAAAATTATTTCCATCGCACCACGTGCGTTCATGCCAAAGCCCGCCGCGGCCGACTCGCGCCAGGTAAAGCCGCCCAACCGCGTACCTAGGCCGCTGCCGATAATTTTTCCCGCAAAGGCGATGGCCACAATGGCCAGTGTAAGCCCCAAGTCGAAGTTGGTGGCAAAATTTACCTTGAGGCCGATCGCCACAAAAAACAGGGGTGCAAAAATGTTATTGATGAATTGGTGAACGATTTCTTTAGCGCGTTCCGAAAGATGCTCAGAGTCGCCCAGCGCGATGCCAATGATGAACGAACCAAAAATGGCATGAATGCCGATGTACTCCGTGAAAGCAGCGGCCAGAAAACAAATGGCCAGCGCCAAGGAGAGCAATCCACCGGGCCACGCGAGGTTTTTGTTAATCCACGGCAGGATACGGTTGATGATGCCGCGGCCGAGTGTAAGCGTCACTACCGTAAATGTAACGGTGAGCAGCAGTGTTTGCAGAAGCGTTACGTTTTGAATTTCTTTTCCAATCATTCCAAGCAAAACAGAAAATATGAGCCATCCCACAATATCATCAATCATCGCAGAGGAGATCACCAACATGCCCATAGGCGATTTAAAAATTCCAAGATCCATCAGCACACGGGCAATTACTGGGAGAGCGGTGATGGCCATTGATGTACCCAGAAAAAGAGAAAAAATCAGGACACCTTCACCCTTGACACCGAAAAAGTCTGGAAAGCAGAATGCGGCAAAAAAACCAGTTACAAATGGCACAACCAAGCCAAGAAAACTAGTGTAGAAGGCTTGGCGTCCCTGCCGCAACACGATGTGTAGATCTACCTCTAATCCTGCCGTAAATAACAGTAACACAACAGCAACCTGCACAAAACCATCCAGCACAAGGCTGGAATTTCCTTTGGGAAACAACAGGTCAAACCAACCTGGTTGCAGCATGCCAAGAATGGTGGGCCCTAAAATGATACCTGCAATAATCTCGCCCACCACAGCGGGTTGTTGGAGCTTGCGTGCGATCTCAGCAAACAGTCTTCCCATAAGCAACATCACACTCAACTGCACCAGTAGACTCAGTACTTCGGGTTGGCTGAGTTTGTTCATTTTGTGGAGGCGTGAGTGGGTTGCACAATAAGTAGGTTGGTCGGCAACTCGGCAAACAGGTATTCCAAGTCGTGCGGGAATACGCGATCAAGAAATGCCATTCTTCGTGGTGGCGTACCTACAATCAACAAATCGGCCTGTTTGCGCTCAGCAAACTTACCGAGCTCATAGCCGGATTTTCCAGACAATACTTTGATGTTGAAGCGAATGCTCGGGTGCGGAATGCATTGCAGCATCTTTTCCACTTCCTGCATTTCTTCGCGGATGAGTTGCTGCAGGCTTTCGTTGTATTCGTCTTCAGTATGTTGTTCGTTCGCGGCCATCGTAAGGCCCAACATTTTTATTTCACGGGTTACATGCACCCAACACTGCGGATCCTGATGGGCGAGGATGCAGGCGGTTTGCAATGCTTCGAACGCATAAGGACTGTCCTCGGCGTGTACTACCACATTTTTGAAAGTTCTACTTTCCTGGCTGGGCGCTACCAGCACCAGTACGGAGCACTTGGCCTTTCGAAGGATTTTGCGGGCTACCGAGCCCACATAGTGGGTGATGAGGTTTTCTTTCCTTAGTGCGCCCGCTACCAGCAGGTCTACTTGCTCGCGTTTACATAACTCCAGAATTCGGGTGGCCGGGTCGCCTTCTTCCCAGCACATCGTGATGCGCGCTGTGTCAATGCCTGTATGCGAAAGCTGCTTTTGAAGCTGCTGGCGCGTACTTTCTGTAGTGGCGCCCACGTGCATCACCACCAAACCAGCATGAAACAGGTTTGCCAGCCGCCCCGCCTCGGCCAACATGGCTGGGGTGGTAGGCGCAAACGACACTGCAACACCCACTTTCTTGAAATGAATCATCAATTTGTGGCGATCAAGATAGAAATTTTATTAATTGACGCGCCTGGTACCCTTGCATAGAAGTTTCGCTTTCATCCTTTCATTTTTTCTTCCGGGCCACCAACTTAGGCTGCCGCGCAAGAAATTGAGGTAAGCACCGTATTTTCGAAGTGTTTGATCGGGCCCATTCGGTAAAAATGGCTCTGGCTTAGGCCTGAATATTGTAAAACGCCTCGGGCAAACTAGGTGGCAAAACCGACATTCATTCGAACCCCGGCGAAGGAACGGTTGTAACCGTTCTGCTCCCCGATTGGCAGCCGCCTGGCGAGGGCAAATAATTTTACTTTTTGTGCGAAAACTTG
>JBIIVI010000079.1:0-12504 GCA_044339555.1 Cyclobacteriaceae bacterium
TCAAAAAGTACGTCAAAGTTAGGAAAACTAAATTCAAAATCCCTGCCAAAGATACCCACGCACCTGGGCCAACGATTTTGGGAAAAGGCCTTCTGGGATTGCCGCCTGAAAGCCGTATTTTTAGCGCGAAAAACAAATTTAAAAGATGCGTTTATTGGGATGGGGATTGGCCTTTTTGTTGTGCGAAGCGGTACTGGCACAGCCGAAGACAAAAGTGATGGTGATGGAAATGAAAGCGGAGATCGACCCGCGCATGGGGCGATACGTGACGCTGGCGCTGGATCATGCTCGCGAAACAAAGGCCGACATCATCGTGATTGAAATGGATACCTATGGCGGCGTGTTGACGGACGCCAAAGAGATTGTTGATAAGCTCATGGATGTAGAAGAACCCGTGTGGGTGTTCATCAACTCCGATGCCGCCTCCGCCGGAGCACTGATCTCCATTGCGTGCGACAGCATCTACATGGCACCCGGAGCCACGATTGGCGCAGCCACTGTAGTGAATGGAGCCGGAGGCGAAGCGGCACCGGATAAGTACCAATCGTACATGCGATCGATTATGCGATCTACGGCCGAAGAAAATGGCCGCGACCCCCGTATTGCAGAAGGCATGGTGGATGAGAACATTGTAATCGACAGTGTGAAACAAGCCGGCAAGGTGATCACCTTCACCACGAACGAAGCCATCGAGAACGGCTTTTGCGAAGCGAAGGTGGAGTCGATCGAAGAAATCCTGACACGAAATAAGGTAACGAATTACGAAATCGACTACTTCAAGTTAGACGCAACGGAAAAAATCATTGCCTTTTTTCTGAATCCCTTCATCAGCGGGCTGCTCATTCTCATCATCATTGGCGGAATCTATTTTGAATTACAAACTCCGGGAGTCGGTTTCCCGCTATTTGCAGCCATCACGGCGCTGGTGCTTTACCTTGTACCCTACTACCTCAACGGCTTGGCGGACTATTGGGAGATCATCGCGCTGTTTGTGGGACTGGGGCTGTTGGCAGTGGAAATCTTTGTGTTGCCCGGATTTGGTATTGCAGGAATTGCCGGCATTGCACTCACCGTGAGTTCCCTCATCCTGATCATGCTGAATAATGATTTCTTCAACTTTGACTTCGTTCCGCTGGGCGATATCGTGGTGGCGGGAACTGCCGCCATCGGGGGCTTGGCCGGGGGACTACTGTTGTTATTTTTTGGTGGTGCGCGACTGGCCGAGACTGCTGCCTTCAGGCGAATTGCACTTACCGATACGCAGGACAGCAAGAACGGCTATACCGTAAACCCTTTGCTCAACATGGTGGGCAAAAAAGGTGTGGCTCAAACCGTGTTGCGCCCAAGTGGCAAGGTGTTGATCGACCAAGAAATGTATGACGCCTTCACCCGCGGCGACTATATCGAAAAAGGAGAGCCTGTTGAAGTGGTGAGCATGGAAGGCGTTAGTTTACGTGTACGAAAGGGATGAAGATTCTGGGCGTAATTCCGGCACGATTTGCTTCGACCCGGTTTCCCGGGAAGCCGTTAGCCGATCTGGCTGGCAAGACGATGATTCAGCGGGTGTACGAGCAATGCAAAAAATCTGCTCGCCTTACTGAGGTGGTAGTGGCCACCGATCACCTAAAAATAATGGAAACCGTTCAGGCGTTTGGTGGTGTAGTTTGTCTCACATCCGAACATCACCCCAGCGGCACGGATCGCTGTTTCGAAGCCATGCAACAACAGGAGCAAACGTTTGATTACGTCATCAACATTCAGGGTGATGAACCGTTCATCGCGCCGCAGCAAATTGATCTGCTGGCAAGCCTGCTGGATGGACGTGCAGAATTGGCAACCCTGATCAAGACAATCGGCCACAGCGAAAACATTTTCAATCCAAACGTAGTGAAGGTGGTTGTAAATCGCGCGGGCGAAGCCTTGTACTTCAGTCGATCACCGCTGCCGCATGTACGCAGCACAGCAGCGGAAGAATGGCTCAACAAACACGTTTTTTACAAGCACATAGGCATGTATGGATACCGTACCGATGTGCTGGCCAAGATCACCCAGCTACCCGTGTCGACTCTGGAACGGGCCGAATCACTGGAACAACTCCGCTGGCTGGAAAACGGCTACCGCATTCAAACCGCAGTAACTGATTTCGAAACGTTGGGCATCGACACACCGGAAGATCTAACAGCCGCACTTCAGCACCTTCCAGCCAACTCATGAGTGCCTCCGCCAGCACAGAACCCGTTGCACACAGTCGCGACAGCGCCTTGCGTTTTTTCGAGGCGTATTGTCAACAACAGCGCAGCCAGTTGTCGGGCAAAACTGTGGTCGATCTGTCGGCTGGCACCGGTTATATCGCCAACTTATTTGAACAAGCCGGCAGCCACGTGCACCTTTTTGATCTCGTGCCCGAACAAAACCGGTTCGCTGAAAACCGTTGCCAGTTTATCGATCTCCAGAAAGAATTTCCGATTGCTTCTGCCACGATAGACTTGGCCATCTGTGCCGAAACGATGGAGCACCTGCCCAATCAATTTTTCTTTTTTCAAGAAGTTGCACGAATTCTAAAACCAGGAGGCCGTTTACTGCTTACTACACCCAACACGTCTTCGCTGCGAAGTCGCCTTGCACAATTCGCTATGGAGAGCGAGCACTACGGCCATGCTGCACCAAACGAGTTGGACGCTTACGTGGAATGGGGCGGTGGTAAGTACTTCAGCAAAATGTTTTTGAGTGGGTTGCTGCGGCTGCGCACATTGGCAGCCATTAATCAATTACGGCTGACACAATCCTATGCAGCGCCGGTAAGCAGCACATCGGTGCTCCTACTGGTATGCTACCCGTTGCTGTGGCTGCTGAATGCCCGTGTTCTTCGCAAACAAATCAGACAGGAACCCGAACACACGGCTACATTTGAACAAATTTTTAAGTACAACCTCGCGCTCCGAACTTTGTTAAACAAACACTTACTCCTGGAATTTCAAAAGCAATAAGCCATGACCAAACGACTTCTCATTCGCCTAGGACTGGGCCTGGTACTCACCACCATTCTGGTTGGAACCATCGGTGTAGTAGTGATTTACAACAAACAAGCCGAACTCACGCAGTGGGCCATAGCACAGGCCAACAAAAGTTTTATCGGCACACTTGAAGTGAAACGCAGTCGCATTTCACTATTCCATGATTTTCCCTATGTAGACATCGACTTGCAGGGCGTTGCTTTTTACGGGGACAAGGAAAAAAGCAGCAAGCCACTTTACGAAGTAAACGATCTCTACCTTGGATTCCGATGGTGGGACATCCTTCGCTCCAACTTCGATGTGCGTTTGATCGACCTGGAAGGTGGCCATGCCAATATCGTGCAATTCGCAAATGGCGATATCAACATCCTACTTGCGAAAAATCTGAAGGGTGAAGAAAGCGAATCAACGGACACTTCAAAATTTAACATTCACCTGCAAAAAGTGATTGTTAAAAACTTTGATCTGTCCTTCTATCGCGAGGTAGATTCGGCCATGTGGAAAACAACGTTTCAAGACGTGACAACCCAAGTGCAGCTTCAAAGCGACCAGTTGGTTCTCGCGCTACGCGCCAGCACCGTTGTTTCCTACTTAAAAAACAATGAACCAACGTTTATCGATCAAAAGCGATTTGCCATCAACACAAGTCTCGACTACCACCTTGCAGATCAAGACCTTACTCTCCGGGAAACACACATCGGCCTGGACGAAGCGCAGTATGGACTTAGCGGCCACGTTTTACTTCGCGACAGTGTTTGGATGGATCTTAGAGTAAAGGGCGAAAAATCTGACTTCAGCCTTTTTAGTGCACTCGCTCCTAGCGACGTTGCTGCTAGTTTAAAAAAGTATAGAAATGCAGGCCGGGTATTCTTTGAAGGTACGTTGGTAGGCACCGCTTCCGATTCGCTTCAACCCAAAATTGATTTTCGTTTCGGCTGCGAAAATGGCTTTTTCCAGAATACCGTTTCGAACAAAAAAGTAGAAGACCTGGAATTCCTTGGCACGTTTACAAACGGGTCGGGTCGTTCGCTTTCTTCCAGCGTTTTTGAACTCAAGAATTTTTCAGTGAAACCCGAGCGTGGTATTTTTCAGGGTAATCTCCGCGTTCAAAATTTTCTTGACCCCCAAATTGCCGTTAACCTGCACTCCGATCTTGATCTTGAGTTTTTGGGTGAGTTTCTGGGCGTAGAAGGCGTGCAACGTTTAAAGGGTAATGTGATTGTAAAAATGAACTTCAACGAAATTGTTGATTTCAACAATCCAGAATCTTCCCTTGCCCGATTAAAAGAAGGCATTGAAAGCGAACTGATCGTTCGCAACCTGAGCCTTCTGATCCCCGGTTATCCCCATCCCATCAAAAAACTGGACGCGCATGCCGAAATGAAAGCAGGGCGCCTGGTGATGGACACTTTCAATATTCAGATTGCCGACTCCGATTTGAAGTTAAATGGTTCTATCAGCAACCTACCCGCGTTATTCCACCAACAAAACCGAGATGTTGTTTTTAAACTGGAAGGTCAGGCCAATCGCATCAATCTGACTACACTACTCAAGACAGACTCCGTAAAGCAGCCACCGCTTGACGAAGAAATCAGCGACTTCAAAATGAAACTTGCCTTCGAAACTTCTGTAGATAAAATCCGAAAATCACCCATTCCCTGGGGCGAATTCTACATCGAAGATCTTTATGCCCGCGTGAAGGGCTACCCACACACATTCCACGATTTGCATGCGGACGTAATCATCACCGACACGACTTTTCGGCTCAAAGACTTTAGCGGAGAGATCGATCAGTCTGACTTCCATTTCAACGGACTTCTCACCAACTATAATATTTGGTTCGACAGCCTTAAAAATGGCGATACCCGATTTGAATTCGATTTGTATTCCGAGCAATTACGACTCGATAACTTATTGAGCTACAAAGGCGAGAATTATCTACCCGAAGACTACCGGCACGAGGTGGCCCGTGAATTGAAACTTCATGGCCTCGTAGACCTCAACTTTAAAAACTCGTTCCGGTTCGCGGATTTGTTGATGGAAAAAGTAGAAGCACGGCTAAACGTACATCCATTGAAAATTGAAAAAATGCGGGGCCGGATTCACTATGAAGATGAGCACCTCAGCATTCAAAACCTGGCAGCCAACATGGGCGTGAATGATTTTGTGGTGAACCTGAACTATTACACCGGCACAGACTCTACTTTGCGCAAACGAGATAACTTATTCACGCTCCAATCCAAGCAACTTAATCTCGATCAGTTGTTGGCTTACAATCCAGCTCCTGCAAAGCCCAAGGAACATGCAGCGGCTTTCAATATTTTTGAAGTTCCTTTTACGGACATGACTTTCCGGGCCGATATTCAATCGCTCAAGCACCACCAAATCGACATCAAAGACTTTGTGTTACGAGCCCGCACCACCAAAAATCATTACCTCTTTATCGATAGCCTGAAAATGAACCTGGCCGATGGTCAGTTTGCTATGAACGGCTACCTGAATGGCTCGAATCCAACAAAAATCTACTTCAAGAGCACAACCGATTTTAAAGACCTGAATGTGGACAAGCTCTTTATCAAGTTCGACAACTTTGGCCAGGATTTTCTGGTGAATAAGAACTTGCACGGGAGTTTGTCGGGGCGGGTAACCAGTCTTTTCCATGTTCACCCCGACCTCACCCCTATCTTGAACGAGGGCGAAGCACATCTCGACATCGCCATCACCGAAGGCAGCCTCGTGAATTTTGCACCCTTACAAGCGATGTCGGGATTTTTCAAAGACAAAAACCTGAACAATGTTCGGTTCGACACGATGCGTAACAAACTGGATTTGGTGAACGGCACACTAAATATTCCCGCGATGACGATCAACTCATCGCTGGGCTTTATTGAGATGGAAGGGAAACAATCACTTGACTTGAAAATGGATTACCTGATTCGAGTGCCGCTGCAGCTGGTGACACAGGTTGGATTCCAAGCTTTGTTTGCTGGCAAGCGCAAAGAAGAAGTTGATCCGGATCAGGAAAATGCCATTCAGTACCGCGACCAAAACAAGCGTGTTCGCTTTTTAAATGTGCGTGTTAGCGGTACGCCCGATGATTACACCTTTGCCCTTGGCAAACGGAAGAAGTAATTACTGCGATTGCATCTTCAGTACCTCGATCGTAAACTGTTCGATAGCTGTTTGCACCGCAGGTAAGTCTTTAGAAACCAGGTGCGAACCCAGTACGTGCCCACCCGCAGTAGGAATAGCTAACGCTCGCTTTTGATCGGGCGGAGTACCCAATTGTGCATGCATGTCCAGCATCGCAGCTACGCGCACGGTGGGGTCTTGCTCCTGTTCGTTTTTATAGTAGTACAGTGTTAGGCTGGGGCACTTCACGGCGCTAAAGGTTTCTGCGGTCATGCCCGTCTCCAATAATTCTTGCAATTGCGCGATCGCCTCGATGCGATATTTGCCATTCCAGTAGGCTTGCCTTTCAACTGGATAGTTGATGACTTGATAATCGCCTCCGATCACCCGGCGGGCAAGTTGATTTCCCCACGGGTTGTTGGCCAGAAAAGCCATATCGTTGTTGATCTCGATGTTGGGTGAAAGATTAATCAACGCGTGAACCTTGTCGGGATAAGTAGCTGCCAGCATGAGCGCGAGGGTACCGCCCGTTGAAGTACTCATCAAAATAACTTTGTCGCCAATCGCCGCGCCAATAGCCAAAGCGGTTTTGCCACTTTGCCAAAGCCGATCGGGTGTGAAGAGCAAAAGCTGTTCAGTGGTATCCACACCATGATCGGCTAATCGAGCCAAAAAAAGATTGCACCCAAATTTTCTTGCAAATTCCGTGTGGATGGGGTCGCCTTCTTCCTGACTGGCTGAGAATCCGTGCAAGTACACCACACTGTAAGGCGTTTTGGTGCGGGTCGAGTCCTTCCACACTATTCGAGCTTCATTGTCGGGCTTTAGCTGATGTGCGCTTTCATTCGACTGAATGAAAGCTTCCAGCGCATCTACCGCTTGGGGTACAGCCGGAAACGAAAGATCGTAACGCGGGGTAGATGGACTCGGACCCAAGGAATAAATGACAAAACCCACCAGTATCAAGCCTGTAAGTACAAGAAGAAACTTTTTCATAACCGTCTTTATTCTACGAAGGTACAGTTTAGCACTGCATAATTAATACGTGGTGCTTACACCTTTCACAAAAAAAAGACCCCGCTTACCAGAAGCGGGGTCGGGGAGCTAAAAAAATGGTGGAAAACCAGTTCAAAAAATGAGGCAATCCGGCACCGGCAAAAAATATTTACTACCAACAACCACTACGAATGGAGTAAAACCAGTCGTGCCGGAATTGCCATATCTTCAATGCGTTCGTTTCCACATCTGCTCCCAAAAAGTTTAGTCCACGTTGTCGTGGAGAAATTTATTGTTGCCTAACAAACTGTTGTCGTCATTCAAATTGTAGCGCGAAATGTAGGGTTCGGAGGAGTGTGGTACGTTGTCCATCTTCACACCCCTGCGCAGATAAGCCGGCAGCGTCCATTTTTCATGGAACTCCTCTTTCGACATTTCTGTTTTCTTCGCGGCCTTCAGTTTATCCCTGCGGTCCTTGGCCTGTTGTTCTAACCGCTCTTTCGTTCTGCGCACTTCCAGCAACCCTTCCTCGTTCAGCACCTGGTCGGCTGTTAGCTCCCGACCGATGTCAAACTCATCATCCTGCGAACCAAACAAGCCCTCTTCACCTTCCTCCTCCTGATCGGAAAACCGAGGGAATTGGGGTGAATCATTTTCAAACCGATTCGGTCGCGGCTCCTCCACAGGAATGCCGGATTTGGTGATCGGTACAAATATGGCGCCTTCGTCTGGCTCCGCTTCTTCCCGGAGAATCGGCTTGTCGGACACCTCGGGCTCTGGCTGCCGAACTTTCAGCACCAAATCATCGTTGCGCTGGTTCACCGAATTGTCGATCGGTCCGAATAGCGGAATCTGGCTCTTATCCAGTTCATGTACTTTCTTGTCTTCACCTTTGCGCGTGGTTTTGCCTTCCGCTTGGAATCCAGTAGCAATTACCGTTACCCGAATTCGATCGCCCAAGTTAGCATCCACACCGTGGCCAAAGATCACCTCGGCCTCGTCTCCAGACTGTTCCTGAATAAACTCGGTAATCTGGCTCAGTTCATCCATCTGCAATTCAGCCTCCTCACCACTAATGATGGAAAGCAAGATTTTCTTCGCGCCCATGATATCGCGATTGTCGAGTAGCGGAGATGCCAACGCTTGTTGAGCCGCCTGGATGGCTCGCCCTTCGCCCCGCGTCTCAGCCGAGCCCATGACGGCTGCACCTGCATTTAGCATTACGGTGCGCACATCCTGAAAATCTACGTTTACATAGCCCGCAAGCGTGATGATTTCGGCAATGCCCTTAGCGGCCGTGGTGAGCACGGTATCCGCTTCACCAAAGGCTTTACCAATGGCCAGATTGCCATAAATCTCGCGCAACTTATCGTTCAAAATCACCAGCACCGTATCGCACCCTGCTCGCAGTGCTTCTACACCCGATTGTGCCTGTGCCAATTTTTTCTTGCCTTCCCAATTGAAAGGGACCGTTACGATACCAACAGTCAGGATGTCCATGTCTTTCGCAATTTTGGCAATTACGGGCGCAGCGCCAGTACCTGTTCCGCCACCCATGCCTGCTGTTACAAACACCATTTTGGTGCCGTGCAGCATCTCGCGAATTTGATCTTTGCTTTCCATGGCAGCGGCACGCCCCACTTCCGGGTTGGCACCGCAGCCGAGACCTTCGGTTAGGTTTACGCCCAACTGAAGTTTATATGGAACAGGGCTGCTGTTGAGCGCCTGTACGTCCGTGTTGGCAACAACAAACTCAACGTCTTTGATGCCCAACCGGTACATATGGTTCACCGCATTGCTTCCGCCACCGCCCACACCGATTACCTTGATAATCGATTTGTGGTGCTTGGGGATATCGAATTTGTATGATCCTGGTTCAAACATGATTATGTATTTAGTGGTTGTTTCTGTCAGTATTCATTTTTGTCGCCCAAGTCATCAATTAAGATGTCCTTTGTTTTTTGGATGATGCTCGAAAAGAAATCCGATGCCGGATTTGCCTTTTTCACTTTCACCGGAACTTTCTGGTTGTGCTGCTTCACCTGATCTTCCCAGCGATCTTTACGTTCGTCCAGGGAGCGGAAACCAGAGAGCACAAGTCCCACTGCGGTAGCATACATCGGACTCTTGATCGAGTCTAACTTACTCTTGCCAAGATGTTCGTTCGGGTAACCGATGCGAGCATCCATACCCGTCATGTATTCCACCAATTGCTTGAGGTTGCTTAACAGCGCGCCACCACCAGTGATGACGATGCCGCCAGCCAATCGGTTTTCGAAGCCGGAATTGATGATTTCCGTGTGCGCCATTTCGATGATCTCTTCCATGCGCGCCTGGATGATATTCGAAAGATTTTTTACCGAAATCTCCTTTGCCGTGCGGTTGCGGATGCCGGGAATCGATACAATCTCGTTCGGGCTGGCTTCTTCGCTGATCGCCTTCCCGAAGCGAGTCTTCAATTGCTCGGCCTGTTTGTTCATCACCTGCAAGCCTTGCTGAATATCCGTGGTCACGATGTTTCCACCGAACGGAATCACGGCCGTGTGACGGATGATGCTATCGTAGAAAATGGCGATGTCGGTAGTGCCGCCGCCAATATCAATCAAACAAACGCCAGCTTCCTTCTCCTCTTCACTCAGTACCGCCAGACTGGATGCTAACGGTTCCAAAATCAAATCTTCGATTTCCAATCCGCCTCTGCGCACACACTTGTTGATGTTGCTGATGGCGCTGGTTTGTGCCGTAATGATATGGAAATCGGCCTCCAACTTAATGCCGCTCATACCAACCGGATCTTTGATTCCCTCCTCGTAATCAACCGTGTAGTCTTGCGGCATCACGTGAATGATTTCGCTGCCGGGTGGAATCACGATACGGTGCATGTCATCGGTGAGTCGGTTGATGTCCTCGATGCTGATTTCATCATCCGTGGAAAGACGGGTGATGCTGCCATGGTGAATGGAGCTTTTTATATGTTGACCGGCAATGCCCACGTTCACTACCCGAATGTCGATGCCCGACATATCGCTGGCCTCTTTGATGGCCTTCTCGATGGCCACCACGGTTTTGTCGATGTTCGTAACAATTCCTTTGATAACGCCTTCGGATTCGGCTTTGCCCATGCCCAGCACTTCAAGTTTTCCGAACTCATTCTTACGACCGACAATGGCGCAGATCTTGGTTGTGCCAATGTCAAGTCCTACAATTATTTTTTCGTTGTCCATGATTCGATATAGTTAGTGGTTGTTGTTCTATTCAGCGATGATTTGTCCGTTGTATTCCAGGTTCACACGTTCGTAGCGGGTCCAGCCGCGTTGAGGCAGAATCTCTTTGTAAAAGATCATGAGCTTGCGCAACTTCTCCTCGTAGTTATCGGGCAGTCCAAACTCGACCCGTTGGCCGGTGATTTGGGGCAGCAAGATCATTTTGCCATCGGAGCCGATATCGATCTGGGCAATTTGCGCGGCCCAGAACTCATCCTCACGGATGAACTCCATCATGTTCAGCAACGTTTCGCCCCCTGGAACATCTTGCACCCTTTGCGCCTGTGCGAATCGGGTGGCATAGGGCCCGCTGATCAGCATCACGCGCGAAGTGTACTTGTCGGACACAGCCATTACCGCTCCGTCTTCGGCGATATATGCATCTGGCGCATGTTCCTGAACGACACGAGCGATCGGCCTCCGCAGTGCAACCCGCACCACCAGATTACCTTTCAGGTCTTTGTACGTCTGTGCGTCTTCAATATGCCGATCGTATTCCAACTTGGACTCAATGGTTTTGAAATCAATCCGATCAAAACTCGCCCCACGAATGCCGGGACTTGACTTTTCCACCAGCCGCAAAATGTCGGATTCATCCAAATAATGGTTACCGTGATGATTGGCGAGATCAATAGCAATGTCGCGGCAAACATCACCCGCCTGCTTCTTTTCAGTGAATGCAATCAACGAAAGCAAGCCCACCACCGCGATGCTGGCTTTAAACTCGTTCCGAAATGACAACTTCCACTTCATATCAATTTCCTTTAATCCCTTCTTTCCTGATCAACAGTTCCTTCAAGGGATTCACCAGTGTATCGATGTCGCCCGCGCCAACGGTGGCAAATACTTCTACCGGCCGTGAGTCGATCACACGAAGGAGTTCTTCTTTTTTACACCGCAGTTTCGAAGAGCTCGTGATATCGCCCATCAGCATATCGGCAGAAACTCCAGGAATAGGCAACTCGCGGGCCGGATAAATATCCAGCACAATAACTTCATCCGCCCGACTTAAGCTTTGCGAGAAACCGGCCGCAAAGTCGCGGGTGCGGGTAAAGAGGTGCGGCTGAAAGGCCACCGTCAGCTTTTTGTTGGGATACATCGCCTTGAGCGATCGCAAGAAGGCATCGATTTCCGCGGGATGGTGGGCGTAGTCATCTACAAACACCAGCCGTTCATGGCGTACCACAAACTCAAACCTGCGCTTTACCCCACGAAACGAAGCCAGCCCCTGCTGAATCTCCGCCATGCTCAGGCCCACTTCACGCACCACACACGCGGCTGCCACTGCATTCTCGATATTATGAAAACCGGGGACGCCCAGCTGAATACGCTCGGTCTTCTCGCCAAAACCGTGAAGATCGAATTCAAAAAACCCGCCTTTTGCAGTAATGTTGCTGGCAAAAAATTGTCCCCGGTCTATTCCGTACGTAATTTTCTCGCGTGTGTTGCTGGATGCCAACTCGCGAATGGCATCATGAATGATAAGCTTTCCGCGCTCCTGTATTTGCGCCATGAATTGCTGATACGACTGCAACATGCTTTCATGGTCACCATAAATATCTAAATGATCCGCATCGGCTGATGTCACGACCGCCACCTGCGGAAACAATCGAAGGAAGCTTCGATCGAACTCATCGGCTTCCGCCACCACCCAAGTTTGATCTGACACCTGCCCATGCATCACCAGATTCGAATTGTAATTAGTAGTGATGCCACCCAGAAACGCCACCATGTCGCGGTTAGCCTGCTTTAGCAGATGTGCGATCATGGATGAGGTAGTTGTTTTCCCGTGTGTGCCCGCCACAGCAATAGTGGGATAGTTTTTGGTTAGAAGTCCGAGTACCTCAGAACGCTTCAGGATGGTAAAGCCCTGGTCCGTCAAGTAGCGATGCTCTTTATGGTCTTTTGGAATGGCCGGTGTGTAGACCACCAGTGTTTTCGCCGCGGTGATGTAACCGGGAAGAAACTCAATCCGATCTTCAAAGTGAACTTCGATTCCTTCCTCCATGAGCTCAAACGTGAGCGCCGTAGCGGTGCGATCGTAGCCAGCCACACGCCAGCCCTTTAACCGGAACCAGCGCGCCAACGCGCTCATGCCG
>JBIIVI010000375.1:0-2861 GCA_044339555.1 Cyclobacteriaceae bacterium
GGTTTTTTTGGTAATGGTGAAGATATACATCCGTTGCGATCCGGAGTTGGACTCTTCCATAAAATAGCTCACGATGGCCGTGTTTGGTTTGAGTTGCGCTTGCAAGTCGGCTGTGGAAGGCAACGCGCGTTTAAACTTGAGATTGTAGTAAGCGGGGAAATCACGTTCCAGTTTTTTGATAAAGTCCTGATACGCCTCGTGACGTTGAAAGAGTTCTTCCCGCAACAATTTCTCCTCGCCAGGGGATGGTTTGTTTTGAATTTTTTGAGCGAGTAGCGTGAGGGCGGCCTTTAACTCTTTTTCTTGTTCCAACAGTGTGGATGGAATTCCAACGAACGACTTTGCCCGCGCATCGGCAATGGATGCCTGCAACACAGCCGACTTGCTCTTCTCTGCAAAATAGAAACAAAACTGGCGGTAGACTTTGGTTCTGGCCGTGACCTCACTCAACGCTTTTGTCACGCGGACCCCGTCCTGATACACTTCGGACGCCAGACTGCTGAGTGCGATTTTGTCGCTTTCGTTTTCACTCTGCTGCCGAATGCGGTCAATCAGCGAATCGCAGGTGAGCAATCCGTCAAGTGCGCTGGTAAGGTCGCTCAGGGCAAGCGTTTTTTCATAGTACCTGTTCTCCAAAGTCTTAGCTTTTTGTTGGAGCGAGAACAAGAGAACAAGTCCGTTATAGTAGTCGGCCGTGCGCGGAAATTGGTGGACGTCTTCGTATGTAAAGCTGGGCGTGTTGCTGATGAGCGCCTGCTGAAAAAAGTGGAGGGCACTGTCGTACAGCCCTTCCGACTGATAAACCATGCCGAGTTGATTGAGAGTCGCTGCGATGTCCGGGTGTTGGCGACCATATGTCTTTTCATAAAGGGCGAGCGATTGCCGATAATAGCCCTTGGTAGCGCCCAGATTGTTGAGCTTCGCATAGGTGCGGCCCAGGTTAAGGCGAACGAAGGCTTCGTTAGGATGCCCCTGCGGATAGATTTTTTGCCAGATCGACAAAGCCGTCTCAAAGTTGGTGATCGCATCCCCATACAACTTTAAGTCGTTGTACACATACCCCATATTGGTGTTGATGATGGCGATCTTCGGATGCATCGGGCCGTGGAGTTGTTCGTAGAGCGGAAGCGCCATGTCGTAATACGCCAATGACTGATCCGGATCAACTTTGCTGAACACCAGCCCCAAGTCGTTGTAGCTGGCCGCCAACTCTTCGCGCGAAACCTGTGGCAGCCGTTGGCGGATGGCAAGCGCCTGTTCGCCAAATCGAATGGCTTCGTTGTAGGTTCCAAGCGAACTGAGCGTGGTGCTTAACAATGCCAGGGTTCGGGCACCTTGCACGGTTTCGGATTTTTGCTCTCGCTGTAAAGCTGCCCAGATGTTCTGCAAGCGAGTCAACGCCCGATCAGGCCGACCCGTGGTGAGTTCGTAATAGGCGAGGGCAGTCTCGAACGCAGGTCGATCATCGGCCGAAAGGCCCTGGTCGAGGACATCAAAGATCTTTCTGGCTTCTTCATAGTTGGACAGCGCAGTAAGCGCTTCGGCTTTCTTAATGTTGGCAGCCGCGGTGGGGGATGTAAGTTGTTGCGTGCGGTTCAGAAGAGCCTGATATTCGCCTGAAATCAGAAGCGAGTCAAGTTGGGCGATTTCCGGAGAAATGGTCTGCGAAATAGCCGCGTGTGCGACCATCAAACACAACCACCAGGCAAAACATTGTTTTCTGGAAATCACAGTGCAAATCGATAGACGTATGTAATCGATGAAACAAATTCGCGGGTAAGCCCATCCGGGTTGAGTTTTCGTTGAACCAGCACATGCCCGAGGAGCAACCGCACCTGGCTCTTGGTGTTGAAACTGTAACCGGTGGTAACAATTCCACTCAATGCCAAACCAGATGCATCGGGCGAAATTACACGCAGGCCTCGGGAGTTTGTAAACGCATCGCGATTGATCCGATAAATGGGCAGTAATCCGGCCGAAAAATTCCATCTGGAGAGCCGGAAGTTTCGCTCCACGCGCAGCATCACATCAATTCCCCGCCGCAGGTCTTTCGCTTGGGCATAGCGGTCTACGTAACTCTCTTCTTCGGTGCCGTCCCACGCACTCCAGATAAACTGATTGTTGTTTTCCCCGAAGGCAACCTGGATACCGGTGGCCAATAACCATTTGCGCGATAGCAGCGAGAATCCGCCCACGAAATCAAAGGTGCCCAGGCTGGTCTGGTAATACATGGGCAGGGGTAAACTGTTGATCGATCTGTCTGAATCGTTCGTTGGAATTTTCGCACCCAGCGAGTAGTTGATGTTAAACCTGTCGGTGCTTAGAAAATTTCGGGTAAAGCAAATGGATAGGTCAGCTATTCCTTCTGTATCGGCTAACCGCCCGGTTACCCATTGATACGGCAGCTTCACTTGAAGCGAACTTCGGTTGGAAAGCGTAAAATTCAAATCCGCAGTGGCGACAAAAATCCGAGGCGTAAGCGTGGTGGTGCCGCGGTAGAAACTGAATTCCATCGAGTTGAGTTGGAAGCGAAGTTTCTTGTTGAACAGTTGGTCGGGCTTCATGGCCCCCATCGTGCAGAACCCCGCATCGCTGCACCCTTGGGCAACACTCTGAAATGAAATGAAACTGCACCACAGGACGATGAGGACGCGAACTACCATCCCGCAATTTCAAATTCCAGAATCAGAATTCAAAATGCGATCGAGCGAAAGTTTCCAACAATCTGTAAACTGAAAATGCACAGGCTGTTCGCCTACATGCCCAGCGATTGATTCTCGATGGAAGCGAGATCGATGATTTTCTCGTACTCGGCCGGATTCAAGTCATTAAAGAAGTAGTGTACCGGATTGACTTGAACT
>JBIIVI010000080.1:0-12421 GCA_044339555.1 Cyclobacteriaceae bacterium
CATGAAGGCTGGGGGCTTTATAACGAGCAACTGTTTCGCGAAACCGGCTTCTTTCCGAACGATAAAATCATTCTCCGGCAGCTGCAACTGCGCCTTTGGCGAATTGCCCGGGTGATTTATGACGTGGGCTTGCACACCGGCAAGATGAATTATGACGAGGCGATCCGGCTCATGACGGACGAGGTGGGCTTTCTGTATTGGGCCGCCCAATTGGAGGTAGATGCAGCTACTACGTCTCCCGGCTACTTCATCGGTTACTTTACAGGAATGATTCAGATTCTACAAATCCGCGATGACTACCGGCAGTGGAAAGGCGAACAGTTTACACTGTCCGACTTTCACGAGCAGCTCTTGAGTGTTGGCAGCATGCCCATTCCGCTGATGCGGCAAGCACTTTTTGCATCGCGCCCACAGTAGCCTATTCGGTGCGGATGGCAGAAGCCGGGTTGGCGGTGGCTGCTTTGAATGACCGGAAGCCTACTGTAATGAGTGCGATCACCATCGAAACCAACAAACTGCCTGCGAAGAGCATCGGCCCCAATTCGATTTTGTACGCAAATTGTTCCAAGTAGGAAGATCCTAACCACCAGGCTACCGGTGCGGCGATAACGAAGCCAATAACAATCAAAACGAGGAACTCGCGCGTGAACAAGAACAAAATACTTTCTACCGAAGCACCAAGCACTTTTCGGATTCCAATCTCCTTTGTTTTTTGATTGGCCATGAATGTTACCAAACCAAAAAGCCCCAGGCAGCCAATGGCGATGGAAACGCCTGCAAAAACCGACAGCATGGTAGATGAGCGCTCTTCACTTTCGTAAAACTGACGAATATTTTCGTCAACAAATTCATAGCTGAACAAGGCTAGCGGGTACGTGGCTTCCCAGCGTTTTTGGATTTCGGGGAGCACCTGTTGGAAGTTGCCCGGCTCTATGCGCAGTGCCAACTGCCGATAGCTTCTCAGTTGATTTTGCATAACAGTAGGCTCAATTTGAGCCGAGAGCGAAGTGGTGTGAAAGTTCTCCACGACACCCGCGATTTCCACCTTACGCCCCCAAATGCGCACCCGCTTACCAACGATCGAGTCAAGCGAAGTAAAGCCGGCTACCTCAGCAAATTTGCGGTTCACCAATATTGATCGGGGCGTGTCGAGGTCGTCAATATTTTTTCCGGCTAGCAACTTCAGTTCAAACAGGCCTAGGTAGTTACCGTCTGCGGCCTTCACTTGTGTACTCTTGGAGTCGGCTTCGCTTTTACCTTCCATCAAGAAATCCGAACCCATTACATAACCCGAGGAAGGCGCAGAAAAACACAAACTGTAGCCCTCTACTCCGGTGAGTTGCGTAAGCTCGTGTGCCAACGTGCGTGCCTTGCTTACACGGTTTGAGTCTCCTGGCACCGGTCGCTCTGCTTCGGGGATGGGAATGGTAACGATCGCATCTTTGCGGAAACCCAGATCTTTTTCACGGAAGTATTTCATCTGGCTGATGAGGACCAGCGTGAGAATGACCAACAATTGTGAAATAACAAATTGTGTAACCACCAGCCCTTGGCGAACCCGGAATCCGGACGCCTGCCGATGCCCGCTGGAATTTTTGAGTGCCGCAATCGGGTTGTAGCCTGAAATGAATAAAGCTGGATAGAGTCCGGAAAGTCCGGATACAATTACGAACAGAACCACCAGAAAACCGATCAAAGGATAGTTGTGCAGCAAATCCAACTGCAACTGCAAATCCAAAAAAGTGTTAACGGGTTTGATCATGAGTTGCGCCACTGCTAATGAACAAAGAATAGCCGCTCCGGTAACCAGACTGGTCTCGCCCAGAAATTGCATCACCAACTGCAGGCGAGAACTTCCCATGGTTTTTCGAATGCCCACCTCTTTCGATCTGCGAATCGACTCAGCCGTAGTGAGATTGATAAAGTTGATGCACGCGGTAACGATTAAAAACAAGCTTACAGCAGCCAATGCAATAATGTATTCCTGGCTGATAGCGGAGTAGTTATAGTTGCCGATTTCATTATCGAAATGCAAAGAAGAGAAAGGACGAATCACGTATCGCTGCTGGCTCCAATCCGCTTCCTTGTTGTGCTTCTTGGCGAATGCCTCCAGCTGACTTTCTACCGTAGTGATGTCTTCCCCTTCCTTCAGCAAGAAATAGCAATGTTCATCACTCCAGATGCTTTGCCAGCCTTTGGCCTCATTATCCGTACGGATGGTGGCGTACGACAGGAACAAATAAAAAGGAAGGTCGGATTGCACGGGCGGGTCGTTTACAATAGCGCCCACCGTAAAATCATTATCCTTAAACCGGATGATTTCTCCTACCGCATCCTCTTTGCCAAAGTAACGTTGAGCCCAAGAACGGCAAATGACGGCCTCGTTGGGCTCATCCAACGCGCGACTTACATCACCTAAAGTCGCCTGGCGGTCGAACACCTTAAAGACATTTGGATCTGTGTACACCACGCCTTTTTCTTCCTCGAACTTCTTATAGTCTCCATCCTTCTGTGGGATCAGAACCAGTGCATTGGCGTTGTACTGCGTAAACACCACTTCTTCTACCTGGGGGAAGTCCAAACGAAATGCGGGCGGTAAAGCCGGCGGCACTCCAGATGTAAAACCCCATTCGCCATCGTTATCGCGGCCCGAGGTCACTACCCGATACAATCGATCGTATTTACTTTGGAACGTATCGAATCCTGTGTGGAACTGAAGGATCAGGAAGAGTACGATCGTACCCGAAACCCCAAGCGTAAGGCCGCCAAGGTTGAGAAGGGTGGTCGAGCGCTGGCGCAACAGTGTACGCAGTCCGGTGATGAAATAGTTCTTTAACATGATGGGCTGATGCTAATTCCTGAAATTTAAGTTTTAGCAAGGCGATTTTTATGCCAATGGCGGAATGGCCGTTTTCTCGTTTTTTTGAGCAAGGTTGCGTTCAGAAACGAAGGAATGCGTCCGGAATCGAACGGCTTGAAAAAGCGATTCCAACCGATTAGCTTTGCCTCATGTTCCAGCTAGCACTCATTCTTCTTTTGTTCACGGGGGCCCTCATGTATCTGGGCCGGCTAGTCTATTTGGCGTTCACCGCCCGGAAAACTTGTGCTTCGGGTTGTGGCAAGTGTGGGGTGGTAGATTCAACGGCGCCAAAAATCTAGTTACGCCCACACCTGGGTGCCTTCTGTGCAGTTCTTGCACATCTCAATCGAACTTCTTGATTTCATCAACGTAGCGCGAAAATCGTTGTAGGAAGCACTGTTCCAAATCGTGTTGAACGGGTGATCGTTTAAGTTACCGAGCACATGCTGGGCGTCTTTGTCGAAACAACATGGCACCACTTTTCCATCCCAGGTAATAACGCAACTGTGCCACATTTTCCAACAGTGATTATCAAAACTATTTTTGATGCGATAGGTGCCATCGGCATTTTTGCGGTACCTCGAGTAGCGTTCTTGCGTGGGCATCAGGGGTGATCCGTTTTGGTAGTCGTAAATCTGCGCAGTTTTTAGTACTACCTCGTCTACGCCTAACTCATTTCCCAGCCGAAGTACTTCGGGAATTTGATGTTCGTTGGGCTTCACCACCAGAAATTGAAAAATCACGTGCGGGGTAGCTGATTTGAGTTTCTTCTTCCAGGCTACAATGTTCTGAGTACCGGCCACTACTTTCTCCAGGCTGCCTCCAATCCGGTACGATTGATACGTGTCTTGCGAAGTGCCATCGATGCTGATGATAAGTCGACTCAAGCCTGAGCGTACGGTTAACTCGGCCTGCGCGTCATTCAGGTAGTGCGCATTCGTTGAAGTGGCCGTGTAGATGTTGCGCTCGGTGGCGTAGCGCACCAGATTCGGAAACTGCGGATGCAGGTATGGTTCACCTTGAAAATAGAAGATCAAATAGCTGAGGGTAGGCGCCAATTGATCGATTACGCGCATGAATAATTCTTCCTGCAACATGCCGGTGGGGCGGGTAAACGATCGTAATCCACTTGGGCACTCCGGGCACCGCAAGTTGCAACTGGTGGTTGGTTCAATCGCGATACTGATCGGCAGGCCGCGCATGGCAGGTGCACCCCGCCAGCGCGACTGATAATAACTTTGGGTAACCCGGGCGATGTTGGCCCACCGGGCAGGTGTTTGCCGTCCGATCCAATGAAGGGAGTCGCGAAGGGTCATCGTTAGCTTGCCACGGGAAGGTCAACGCGGAAGCACGCGCCTTCGTTTTCGCTGGACGACAGTTGCACAGTGCCGCCCATTTTTTCAGCGGTTTCCTTGACTATAAAGAGACCGAGGCCAGTGTTTTCGCTTTCCTCATTGCCTTTATAGAACATTTCAAAAATGTGTGCTTTTTGTTCCTCGCGGATGCCGATGCCGTTGTCCGCCACCAAAATCTGAATTCCATTTTCGATCGGGTTCACCATGATCTTGATCCAGGAAGGGTTTTGGCGCCTTCGGTATTGGATGGAGTTACTCAGCAGGTTAGTGAGAACGATCATCGTTCGCACCCGATCTAACGGTACCGGCTGGCGCACGCGAACAAAAATCTGAAAGTCAATATCATCTGCCCCGTTGGCATAGCGCAGGCTGCTGATGACTTCATCCACCATTTTGCGAATATCTACCCATTCAGGTTGGAGCGCAGTGCGTTGGTTGCGAGAGTAGCCCAAAAGTTCCTGAATAAACGAATTCATCTTTACGAGTTGGTCGTCAATCCGATCCAGATATTCGCCTGACGGACCGTTCCGTGCGAGCTTGGTAAGACCTAACAGCGATTGCAGCGGGGCTTTTAAGTCGTTTGACGTGATGTAGACGAAACGGTCCATCTCCTCATTCGTTTTTTGAAGCTCCAGGTTTTTTATCTGGATTTGGTGCGACTGGGCGATCAGGCGTTGTTCCGTTGAGTCGTTGATGGAGATCATCATAAAAATGAAAGTGGCCGTCACAATCAAGCTTGTTAACAAATTCATAACGAAAGGCACTTGTGTTTCCATGGACGATACGCGCCAGGAGCCTAAGAGACTGAATTCTGTAAGAAATAAAAACAGAATCAATCCCACCGAAAGCAGAATAAACGAGTTGCGATAATTCTTTTCCTTGTTTTCAAAAACAAGTGCGGCTACTGCCACCCAGGGAAAGTAGAACACATACACGCCCAGCTCTTTGGGTGTGATTTGCGCATATACGAAAAAGAAAATATTCAGAAAGCTCAACAGAAAAATCTTGGCCTGCCGATGGCGTCCACTTTCGTTGATGAGATAGGCTGTGAAAATAAATGCCGTCATCACAAAATCCATCCCTGTTAGCAGCCACTGGCCTTCGGGAATGTCTTCCAGTGCGTGAAACAATCCCATGAACGTACCGGCAAACGTGATCCGCGAAAAGAGAATGTTGCGCTTGTTATGGAAAAGCGCCTCGGGGTCATGTTCGTATTTCTTACTCAGCCGCGACCAGTGTCGCACTTCCCAGAATCTCCAGTTCATAGGTTTGTTGGGTACATCAAAAATACACACTTGAGCCAATATGGCTATCTTTCGCCCCATGAAGCGAGCGATCTACGGAATCTTTTTTCTTCTTGGTTTTCTGCCGGTAACGGCTCAGGTTCAACTCAGTCCGGAGGCACAGATTTCGGTGATTACCTGTGGGCCAGATACCCGCGAACTTTACGCAGCCTTCGGCCACAGCGCCATCCGGGTATACGATCCGGCCAATGGACTGGATGAGGCGTTCAATTACGGCGTGTTTAATTTCAACCAGCCAAATTTCTACCTCAACTTTGCAAAAGGCTTCTTGTATTATAAGTTAGGCGTTTATTCGTATCCGGATTTTGAAGCCTACTATCTGCAGAACGACCGGTATGTGCACGAACAGGTTTTACAATTGTCGCCCGGCCAAAAGCAACGCATTTTTCAGTTTTTGATTTGGAACGCCCAGCCCGAGAATCAGAATTATCGGTATCAGTATTATCAGAATAACTGTGCGTCAAAAATCCGGGATGTACTGGAAGGGCAATTAGGGGATGCCGTGTTGTGGGACAGTACCTTCTTTCAAGCCGACCACTCTTTTCGGGATAAGACGAATGAATATCTGGAACAATTACCTTGGGGTGATTTGGGCATTGATGTGTGCCTGGGCTTGCCCATCGATCGAAAGATGCTGGCCCGTGAATACATGTTTCTGCCAGACTACGTAGCGCAATTTGTAGATCATGCCAAAATCCGGTCGGATTCGGGTTGGGTGGCGCTTGTGGCAAATAAGCGGATCATGGCAAAGCCTACTATTCAGTCGAGTGTTGCCTTTGTCCATCCGTGGGTCGCATTTGGTTTGCTATTGGTGATCGTAGTCGGAATCAGTGCCTATGATTGGAAGCGGAAAAAACTCAGTGTTTGGCTGGATGTTTTGATCTTCGGCCTTACGGGATTGATTGGCTGCTTGTTGCTGGCACTGTGGTTGTTTACGGACCACCAGGATGCCGCCCGGAACTTCAATTTGCTGTGGGCCTTTCCGGCGCATTTAGCGGGAGCCGTGCTTGCCTTTCGAAAGAACAGCTTGTGGGCAAAAAGGTATTTTCAATTTGCCATTGCACTTACAGCGGTGTTGTTGGCAGGCTGGTGGGCTTGGCCGCAGGCACTCAATCCATTTCTGTTGCCGGTGGCCGCTGCAATCTTTCTTCGGGCAGCAACTAACTGGCGTTTGCGTTAACGGGTTTCCGCAAAATTATAGGTGAATCGGTCGGTTAGCGGTAGCCGCCAGACAGGCTTCTTTCACAGCCTCCATATAAGTGGGATGAGCGTGGCTCATGCGCGCAACATCCTCAGCGGCCGCGCGGTATTCCATGGCCACTACACCCGCAGCAATCATGTCAGCAGCACGCGCTCCGATAATATGTACGCCCAGAATTTCATCCGTAGCCTGGTCGGCCAGAATTTTTACGAGTCCATCTAAATCCATGGAAGCTCGGGCACGACCCAACGCCTTGTAGGGGAAACTGCCCACCTTATACGCGCGCTTCTGCCCCTTTAGCTGTTCTTCCGTGTAGCCCACACTGGCCACCTCCGGCCAGGTGTACACCACCCCGGGAATGAGCAGGTAGTTGATGTGTGGTTTTTGCCCCGCCAATTGCTCGGCAACCAACACACCTTCTTCTTCCGCTTTGTGTGCCAGCATCGCGCCACGCACTACATCGCCAATGGCATAGACGTTATCGACTTTGGTGCGAAGGTGGTCGTCCACAGCGATCTTCCCTCTGTCAAGTTCAATTCCGATTTTTTCCAAACCCAAACCTTCGGTGTAGGGCCTACGGCCAATGCTTACCAGGCAGTAATCGCCTTTTATTTCAACAGCTGCACCACCATTTTTTGGTTCTGCTTTTAGTACGACTTCCGCGCCTTTATTTTCCACGGCAGTTACCTTGTGCCCGAAGTAGAACTCCATGCCCAGCTTTTTGGTGGCCTTCTGAAGCTCTTTGCCCATTGTTCCATCCATGGTGGGGATCAGGCTGTCGAGAAATTCCACCACGGTAACTTTGGAGCCAATACGTGCGTAGACCGAGCCCAATTCCATCCCAATCACACCTCCGCCCACCACGATCAGGTGTTTCGGAATTTCCCGAAGCTCTAAGGCCTCCGTACTGGAGATGATGCGCTTCTTATCGAAAGCAGCGAATGGCAGCGGCGTAGGTTTCGAGCCGGTAGCGATGATGATTTTTTCTGCAGTGAGCGTTGTAGTTTTTCCATCTGTAGCGGTTACGAGCACAGTGTTCTTGTCTACAAACGAACCTACTCCCGTATGCACATCAATCTTATTCTTTTTCATCAGGAACGCCACGCCATCCACATTGGCTTTTACCACGCCTGCTTTGCGCTTGATCATCTGTGGCAAGTTGGCTTTGGGTTCGGAGATATCTATCCCATGCTCTTTAAACGTGTGCCCCGCATTGTGAAAATGTTCGGATGAATCCAGCAACGCCTTGGAAGGGATGCAACCCACGTTGAGGCAAGTGCCACCGAGTGTGGGATATTTTTCGATGATGGCGGTTTTCATGCCCAACTGGGCACAACGAATGGCTGCCACGTAGCCGCCAGGGCCGGAACCGATAACAATAACGTTGTAGTTCATATCTAAACTGTTAGTGACAAACGCAGAATGTACAGAGGGCAACAAATCCAAGAGGCATTTTACACCCCTAAAATCAATCTTCCCGGGTCTTCCAACAACTCTTTTACGCGCACCAGAAAGCTAACCGACTCGCGGCCATCAATAATCCGATGATCGTACGATAGCGCCAGGTACATAATCGGGCGAACCACCACTTCACCATTCTTCACCACAGGTCGCTCTACAATGTTGTGCATTCCCAAAATGGCCGATTGAGGCGGGTTGATAATCGGTGTGGATAACATCGAACCGAACACCCCGCCATTTGTAATCGAGAAAGTTCCACCCGTCATTTCCTCAATGGTGAGTTTGCCATCGCGGCCTTTGGTTGCGAGGCGTACCACTTCGCTCTCGATCTGTGCCATCGACAATGATTCTGCATTTCGGATCACCGGCACAACGAGTCCCCGTGGCGTAGACACTGCAATCGAGATATCACAATAATCGTGATAGATGATTTCGTCTTTATCAATAGAGGCATTAACAGCCGGGAAATCTTTGAGCGCCACACAAATGGCTTTCGTGAAAAACGACATAAAGCCCAGGCCCACACCATACTTCTCTTTGAACTGATCTTTGTATTTCGAACGCAGGTCCATCACCGGTTTCATGTCCACTTCGTTGAAAGTGGTTAGCATGGCGGTTTCGTTTTTCACTGCTACCAACCTGCGGGCGATGGTTTTGCGTAGCGAGGTCATTTTCTCTCTACGCTCGGTGCGAGCGCCGGGCACAGTTACTACCGGTGCAGAGGTGGCAGTTGCAGGTTTGGATTCTTTTGCAGCCGCAGGCTGGGCTTTCGCAGCGTCTTCTTTGGTAATCCGGCCACCTACACCCGTGCCAGCCACTTGGTTAGCAGCAATTCCTTTTTCTTCCAACATTTTCGCGGCTGCCGGCGAAGCATGACCAGCGGCATACGAAATGCCAGTACTTGCAGGAGCCGCGGCAGGCGCATTCGTTGCAGCCTGAGTTGGTGCAGCTGCTGGTTCGCCTTCGGCAACTTCAATTTTACAAATCAAACCACCAATGGGCAGCGTAGTTTTTTCCTGCGCTACAATTCGCAGAATACCGTTGGCTTCGGCCGGAAGTTCAAACGTAGCCTTGTCGGATTCCACTTCGGCAATAACTTCGTCCAGCTTCACGTAGTCACCTTCTTTTTTCAGCCAGGTGCTAATTGTTACTTCGGTAATTGACTCGCCCACGGCGGGCACTTTCATTTCTTTAACGGCTCCGGTTAGTTTCATGGAGTTGGATTTGGTAGTGGTTAATGTGTTTGAGGGGGTAGAAGGCACAATGCTAGTCGTACTGTCGCTGATTTCGCAAATAGCAGTTCCGATCGGTACTACGTCTCCTTTGGGTTTCAGGATTCTCAGCACACCGGCTTGTGGCGCAGTGAGCTCAAACGTGGCTTTATCGGATTCCAGTTCAGCTATGACTTCGTCCATCTTGACGATGTCGCCATCTTTTTTGGTCCAGTTGGCAATCGTTAGTTCCGTAATCGACTCGCCAACGGTTGGAATTTTTACAAGCAGTGCCATGATGGTTGCGGAGATTACAGGCCCAATGCCTGATTAACGATCTTTTCTTGCTCCACTTTATGCACTTTGCTGTAGCCGGTAGCAGGCGAAGCGCTTGCCTTCCGTGCGACAAATTCAGCGAACAACCCTGGCACCACACGCTGCACATAACTTAAGGCACCCATGTTGGCGGGTTCCTCTTGCGCCCACACTAGCGTGGGTTGCTTGTACTTTTTCAAAACCGCAGCCATTTGTTTTTCCGGATAGGGATGAAGTTGCTCTAACCGGATGATGGCCACGTCCTTCAACTTTTTCTTCTGTTGTACATCGGCCAGATCGTAATACAGTTTACCCGAGCAGATGACCACGCGCTTTACGTCTTTAGGCGTTGCTTGCGGATCATCGATAACTTCCCGGAAGGTTCCTTTGGTAAATTCCTCCACTCCGGAAATTACCAGCGGATGGCGCAGAAGCGACTTGGGCGAGAAAACCACACACGGTTTGCGGAACTCCCACTTCACTTGTCTGCGCAGCAAGTGAAAGATATTGGCAGGTGTTGTAGGGTTGGCCACCACCATATTGTATTCGGCAGAAAGCTGCAGGAATCGTTCCGGGCGGCAACTGGAGTGCTCGGGGCCTTGGCCTTCGTAACCGTGGGGGAGCAGCAGCACCAACCCATTCATGCGTTGCCATTTCGACTCTGCGCTGGATAAGAACTGATCAATCATCACCTGCGTGCCGTTTGCGAAATCCCCAAACTGGGCTTCCCACAAAACAAGTGCGTTGGGCGAAGACATTGAGTAGCCGTATTCAAAACCCATTACCCCAAACTCGGACAGGAGCGAGTTGAAAATATGGAATTGCGCCTGCTCTTTTCGGATGTGATCCAGATTGCAATACGCTTCGTTCGTATTCGCATCGAACAAGTAGGCGTGGCGGTGCGAGAAGGTGCCTCGCTTCACATCCTGCCCCGACATCCGCACAGGAATGCCCTCCGTTAACAACGAACCGTAGGCAAGTAACTCCGCTTCTGCCCAGCCAAGTGTTTTTGTTTCGAAGAAAGCAGCTCTCCGGTCTTTCAACAGTTTTTCGATTTGCTTCAGCGGCTTGAAGTTTTCGGGAATGGTTACCAACGCCGTGCCCACCTGCTCGAAGGTTGCCGCAGAAACGCTCGTGTTGGGCGAGGAGTCAAAATCCTCGGGTGTGGACCTCCGGAGTTTGTCCCACTCTTCTTCCATTTTTTGGGGCGTGTAGGGCAGTGGTTTTTGTTTTACCTCATTCAGGCGATCTTGTAATTGCTCGCGGAAGCTTTTGTCCAGTTCATCCGCCAAAGCGGCATCTACATCCCCTCGCTCAATCAGTTTCTTCACATAGATCTCGCGTGGGTTGGGGTGTTTGGCAATGATGTTATACAGTTTGGGCTGTGTGAATTTCGGTTCATCGCTTTCGTTGTGGCCGTGCCTGCGGTAGCACAATAGATCGATGAAGATGTCTTTGCCAAACTTCTGGCGGTATTCAATCGCCAGCTTAGCCGAGAATGTAACGGCCTCGGCATCATCGCCATTAACGTGCAAAACCGGCGCATCAACAATTTTTGCAATGTCAGTACAATAGATAGATGTGCGGGCGTCATCGTAATCAGTAGTAAACCCTACCTGGTTATTGATCACGAAGTGAATCGTGCCACCTGTGGTGTAGCCCGGAAGGCCCGACATCTGCACCACTTCATACACAATGCCCTGGCCGGCAACAGCTGCATCGCCATGAATCAAAATGGCCATGGCTTTGCTAAGGTCGCCACTGTACTCATCATCAATCTGGCCGCGCGTATACCCTACTACCAACGGATCCACCGCTTCGAGGTGCGAGGGGTTCGGGGTCAGTTTCAAGTACACTTTGTTGCCAGACGGCGTATCGATATGGCTCGCGTAACCCAGGTGATATTTCACGTCCCCGTCACCCATTGTCAGGTCGGGGTTCACGTTTCCTTCAAATTCAGTAAAGATCTGTTCGTAGGTCTTACCCAGAATGTTGGAAAGTACGTTCAATCGACCGCGATGCGCCATGCCGATGACTACTTCGCGCACGCCCAGTTCAGCCGACTTGTTGATCATGGTTTGAAGCGCGGGGATGGTATTCTCGCCACCTTCCAGCGAAAAGCGCTTCTGGCCCAAAAACTTCGTGTGCAAAAAGTTTTCAAAAACAACGGCTTCGTTCAGCTTAGTAAGAATGCTTTTCTTTTCTGCCTGATCCGGATTGTAGGTATAGTATTCCGACTCACACTTCGTAAAAAACCACTGCCGGATTTCATCGTTACGAATGAAATTGTATTCGTAACCAATAGGGCCCAGATAGACGGCCTGGAGCTTCTCGATAATCTTGCGCAGCGTGCTCTTGGGCATGCCAATTTCGGCCGCTACTTCAAATTCAGTGTCCAGATCCGCATCAGTCAATCCAAACGTGGCATGGTCGAGTTTTACTTTGTGATCCCGCCGCTGCCGAACGGGGTTGGTGTTTGATTTGAGGTGCCCAAACGACCGGTAAGCGAAAATCAGGTTGCGCACCTGGGTTTCTTTGGGAGTTACTTCCGTGCCGTTAGCAGTGTGCCCGTTTTCGACAAACTGCTGACGCGAAAACTCAAACCCTTCAAAGAACTTTTGCCAGCTAATGTCAACCGCGGCTGGGTCTTTCTTGTAGGATTGATACAACTGGTCGAGATAACCAACTTCGGCATTCGAGAGATACGAATATTT
>JBIIVI010000081.1:0-12300 GCA_044339555.1 Cyclobacteriaceae bacterium
CCGAAGAAATTCTGCGAAATGCCAAAGAAAGCTTTCGTCTCGGGAGCATCAACTACTATGCGTTTCTGCAAAACCTGGAACTATCTTTTACCATCCGTCAGAACTATCTCGAGACACTAAAAAACTTTAACCAGTCGGTGTTGAACCTGCTATACCTTAAAGGAGAACTACTTACCAATGCGAACTACTGATAATATGCGAACGACTTATAACTTCTGCCTGCTGGCGATTGGGATTTCTTTAGCCGCGTGCTCGTCCGACCCGGCTGCTAAATCGGCCACCGAAGCGGCAGCCCCCAATTCGGTATCACTCAGCGACAGTTCGCTTCGTTTGATGGACGTAGCGGTGGCCGCACCGGAGAAAAAAATCATCCGCTCCAACGTGTACCTGAATGGCAAAGTTGTAACCATGCCCAACTACAGGGCTTCTGTGAGCAGCGACATTGAGGGAAAAATTGAAAAAATCTTTGTGCGCGAAGGCAGTTTTGTCAAGAAGGGGCAAACCCTCCTCACCTTGCGAAGTATGGCGTTGATCGAACTTCAAAACGAGTATTTGGAAGCAAAAAGCCAACGCGACTTTTTAGAAATTGAATTCAAGCGGCAAGAAGAACTAATTAAAAACAACATCGGTGCGCTGGCAGAATTCCAAACCACCAATGCGCGTTTTAAAGCAGCCGACAGCAAAGAAAATGCGCTGAAAGCAAAACTGCGGCTCATCGGCATAAATGCTGATCAACTGGCGGCTGGCAGCAACTCCATTCAGTCCATGGTAACCATTGTAGCGCCCATCGATGGCTACGTCTTTAAACTTCCCATCGAAATCGGGATGTTGGCCACCACGGACATGACGCTGACCGAAATGGTGAACAACGAACAGCTTATGGCGGATGTGTATGTGTACGATGTAGACCTGGACGATATTGCCGAAGGTCAACAAGTGGAAATCGACTTCATCAACCATTCCTACCCGTCTGTGATGGGCACGGTGCAACACATTTCGAGGGCGTTCGATCCGGATTCAAAAGCTGTTACCGCGCATATTTCTTTCCGCTCCCCACCCAGCAGTTTGATTTTGCCCGATATGAGTGTGCGATGTGTGTTGGCAAAAAAGGAAAGCAATACACCCAAGTTAACGGTGCCTAAGTCAGCCATACTGCAGGAAGAAGATCACCACTTTGTCTACGTAACATTCCCGAACGAGAAGAAAGGACAAGAGTCGCTTTTCGAAAAATTCCGGATTGCCCTCGGTACAGAAAACGACAAGGAAGTTCAGATTGCCTTTGCCAATGAGCCTGCCAACGATTTCTTAATTGTGGTAAACAACGTGGCGATTGTAGAGAACGAGCGCAAAAAGCGCAGCGGTATGGTGATGGAATAACAGATCAGATATCCGAGACCTTCAGTCGCCAATACGCAATGGCATTAAAAGCTGCCGTCCACAAAAGTGCAATTAGAATTGAGCTCATTTTAACATAATCCTGAATTTCTTGAAATGCATACCGGGCAAAAGGCATCGGAACCAGGTTGGAAATACTCTCCATCGGAAAACCTACTTTTATGGCCTCCATCGCATAAGGTAGATTCACTTTGATGATCGCCTCGATCATGTGCGACAGCATGAGTAGAATAATGGTTAAGCCGGAGCGCTACACCAAAACACCCAGCATCAAGGCATAAGAAAGGAACGCAAAAATTTCCAAAAAATACGCGGGAAAGAACTCCAGATCGGCCAGCACATCTTCTACCCGGAATACCGGACTATAAATCAAACCTGTAATCAGCGCAATGATAAAGACCATTGCCACACTCATCAAACTCAGCAAGAGGTTGGTGAGCATTTTTGATTGTAAAAACTCCCAACGGCTCAAGCCATCAATTACGTTCTGACGAATCGTGCGATACGTGTATTCGTTCGTGATGGAAATTACCACCATGATGGCTAGCACAAGTTTGAAGAATCCACTGATAAAGACCAGATTTTGCCATACATCGGGAAAGTGATAAAGCGGAATCCGGTTGATGTTAATGGAAGTACCAAACTCAGCACCTTTAGAGGCCAGCCACTTCAAAAACTCCATGCCACTGGCCGTTACAAACGCCAGGGTAAGGAAATACAAACCACACACGACCCAAAACGTGCGATAACCGGTTAGCTTTTTTAGATCAACGCGTAGTAGATGTAACATGGGGATCGGATAAGATTTCCAAAAACTGACTCTCGAGGCTTTTTTTGCGTGTGGCAAGGTGGCTGGCTACAATTCCTTTTTCAAACAGGAAGCGATTCAGTTCCAGGCTATGAAACCCATCTTTCATTTGTACAACAAAGTAGCTCTTCTCCTTTTTCACGGTGGCGGTGCCGGCAAATTCTTGCAGGTGTACCAACAGGTCGTCATGAAACGCCGTCACTTCCACCAACTCCTCGCCCTTGCCCACCTCGTCAACCGGGCCGCAATGCATCAGTTGGCCGCGCTTCAGCACAGCAAAATGGGTACATACTTTTTGCACTTCGTCCAGCAAGTGGCTCGCTAAAATAATCGTCTTGCCATCTGCTGCGATACGCTTTATCAGTTCGCGGATTTCGGCAATACCCATCGGATCCAACCCGTTGGTGGGCTCATCCAAAATCAAGATCATCGGGTCGTTGAGTAAGGCGGAGGCGATGGCCAGCCGTTGCTTCATACCCAGCGAGTATGTTTTGTATTTGTCGTCTTTGCGAGCAGTGAGTTCTACAATTTCGAGTGACTTTTGGATAGACGCTGCCGATGCGCCTTTGATTAACGCATTCAACTCCAAATTCTTCTGGCCACTCAAATACGGGTAGAAAATGGGATGCTCCAAAACTGCGCCGATGCGCCTGCGCGTATGGTGTGTGGGCACCTCACCAAACCAGGTAAAGCTGCCCGCAGATGGATTTACCACACCCATTAGCATACCCAGGGTAGTGGTTTTGCCACTACCGTTCGGGCCCAGCATGCCAAACACCTGGCCCCGCTGAACCTCGAGGTTAAGTTGATTGACGGCACACAGCTTGCCAAAGTTTTTGGTAAGCCCTTGAATGGTTAAAACTGTTTCCACGAATAACTGAATTGAAACTCAATCGATGATATGATCCTTCTTTTTCTTGGGCTTGTCTTTCAAAAAGTCAGAAATCTTGTTGCCAATCTCACTGCTGCCGTCAAGGGTTTTGAAGAGAGAGCCCGCTTTTTCAACGGCCACTCGCCCCAGCACATCCAACACAAACAAACTTGTAGAATCACTTACCAACAAAATGGTGCCTTTCACGCGGCCGCTCTCTTCCTTGATATACACATCGAATTTCCGGCCATCCATTCGCGAAGTAAGCATTTCTTCGTACTTCTCCTTCTTGTAGGCATTTACCAATCCCGTGTAATCCGTTTTGCCAAAACCGGTTTTGCCCTTGTCAATCATCAGGAACTTCAGCTTCTCGACATCTTTAATCAGCTCATCAAATTCCGGGTCTTCGGTTTGATTGAGCATCCGCAACGTATTCTTGTAGAAGTACAACGTGAGGGCGTCTTTGTAACGTTCGTTTAGCTGTTCCGTGGCCTGCGCCTGAGCCTTCACGTCTGCGTGGATGAAGAGTGTGATCAGCAAAAAAAAGAAAATTGTAAGTCGCATGATGGTGGTGTTAACGAAACAAAAACTGCCAGGTTGTTACTGGCAGTTTCTTTTTCCAACTATTCGTCTTCGTTCGATTTTCCTTTCTCGTTTTTCTTATCCATTTTCTGGAGTTCATCAAGTCCTCCGATATCCATCTTTGATCCGATCTTGCTTACCTGCTTCAGATCAATTTCGCCAAACAAACTCAGAATCATAAACTCGCTGTTGCCGCCCATTACCATAATCAGTTCGCTGATTTTGCCGGGGCTTGTTTCGCGAATAAAGAACTTCATGTCCTTGTCTTTATCGCGCACGTACATCAACTCTTCGTATTCCTTGGCCGGAACGATGGCCAGCGCTTCTTTGTAAAGATCGCGGGCATTGCGGGTCTCTTCTTTCGCCAATACACGCAAGCCCTTTAGTTTGCTGATGGCGTTCAATACCTCTTGATCCTCCTTGCTTTCCACCTCCATGTTCGTGAAAAGGTTAAACATCTTGCTGCTGATAGTGGCCTGCGTAAAGGTTTCATCTGCCTGATATTTGCTAAAAAACTTATTGATGGCATCGCTTTGGGCAAACGCCAACGAAGCGCTCATTACCATCAACAAAACTCCTGCTACTTTTTTCATGTCGTTAAATGTTTTCAGTTTCTTTTTCTAGTTCCACTTTGCCCTGTACTTTGCTTCCGGCCTCATGAAAGACCTTGATCCGACTTGCTTCGCGTTGGGCTTTCCCGAAGCTGCGGGAGATCGTCATCAGCGCCTTTTTGGTTTCCTCGAAGGCGAGTTTCGGATCAGAATAGGTATCTTCTAATTCCACCGGCTTTCTGCGCTCAATTTCCTGCTGCACAAAGTAGGTGGCCGCTACTACCACTACCAATCCGGCCGCCAGGCGAGCCAACGTAGGCCAGTTGATGATCTTACCTGCCAGACGCGGCTGCACGCGGTTTGTTACAATCTGATCAAACTTTGGATCATTTATTTTTTGACCTCGCTGTGCCTCCAGGTACTGAAACAAGGCGGCTGCTTCCTCCTGCGTGGCGGGCACGGCTGCCTGCTGAAAATACGCACGCAGTTGTTGCTCCTCCTCCAGTGAGGTATCGCAATTCCAGTACTTCTCCAGCAGGTCAGCTGCTTGTTTTGAGTCCATACGAATTTAGTTTTAGTAAACCTTCGCGCACGGCATTGCGTGCGCGAAACAAATACACTTTTACCTGGCTCATGTCCAGTTCCAGAATCTCACAAATCTCCTGATAGCTGTAGCCTTCCACATCGCGCAGATGCATCACTTCGCGTTGTTTGCCGGGCAGGGCTGTCATGAGTTGGTGCACACGTTTTACGCTCTCGTTCATCTCTGTTACATCATAAGGTGTTTGATCGTCTGTTCGTACCTCGAGTGTAGAAGCGAGCCCGTCTGTGTTTTTTCGCTCGCGGCTGCGCAACCGATCGAGCGACACATTCTTGGTGATCCGCATACACCAGGCTTCCATGTTTTGGATGGTGTGCCATTGTTCGCGGCCATTCCACACCTTTACAAAAACTTCCTGCACCACGTCTTTGGCTTCTTCGCTGCTTCCCAACAACCGGAAGGCAAACCGGTACAGCTTGTTTTTGCTTACCAGCACGCGGCTTTCAAAGGTTTCGAAATGCATAGAATTCATGAACCAGACGGGACTACCCGCCAGATGTTACAGGAAAGGTACAGTTTTTAAAAAGGGCTGCCGGCACGTGTCAAAATTCGAGCTACGACCCGAAAACAGATGGAATAATGCCGTTCTTTGAGAAACGAAGATGGACTTACCCGATAGAAAAGTAGTGGTTTACGGAGCTTTCCGTTCCGTGATTGAAGCCAACCTGGCCAAAACCAAGTTGGATGCTTATGGAATTCCGTGCTTTTTGACGGACGAGCACCTGGCGTCCCTCTATCCACTGGCCTATCTGGCCGCCGGCCATGTACGGCTCCACATTTTTGAAGATGATCGGGCGCGTGTGAAGGAAATTCTGGAAGAAGAGGCTTAGCCCTTCTACATTTTCAACACAGTAAACTCTACCCGGCGGTTGTTGGCTCGCCCCGCCTCGGTGTCATTCGTGTCAATCGGTTTGGACTCGCCATAGCCTTTGGCACTGAGGCGAAACTCTTCGATGCCCTGACTAACCAGGTAGTTTACCACCGATTGCGAACGGCCTTGCGACAAATTGCGATTGTACTCATCGGAGCCCTTGCTATCTGTGTGGCCAGAAATTTCGATTTCAACGGACGCATTCTGGCGCAGGAAGTCCACCACTTTATTCAACTCTGCGTACGACTCGGGCTTCAACGTAGTGCGATCAAAATCAAAAAAGATGTTCTTTAAGCGAACGGTAACGCCTACTTCCAGCGGTTGCAGATACAGGTCTTTGGTAACCGGGCTTTGCTCTTCATTTAGTACCTGCACACTGTCAACTGAATTCAAAAAACCTTCTGCTGAAGCGGTCAGCACATACCACCCGAGTTTGCCAATCTCCTGCTGAAACGCGCCATTCGCACCCGACTGCACGCGGTAGTTTATGGTTTTGTCTAGTTGCGAGGTAATCTCCAATCGCACGGGCAAGACATTTCCCGTTTTGCGATTGTAGGCAACTCCGGCAAGCTCTAATTTTTTCGAGATGGGCGTAAGTGCAATTTGATGAGTAAGGACGGTGTCGCCTCCAAGCTTTGGCAACGAGAATGTGTATTCGCGAGGTAGAAATCCATCCGCAGCAGCGGCCAATACGTATTGGTCGGTTTCGGGAATACGCGTTTCAAATTTGCCGGTAGCAGGTGTTTTGATTGCCACTGGCTTTACATCGCGAATGGAAACGGTAACCTGCGCGGCAATGGGTTGGTTACTTTTTTCGTTCACCACCAACCCGTTCAGCATCACCTTCACGTTGCGCGGCACCATCATATACAAATCCAGGTTGCCACCGTCTACGCGACTGTTGGCGCGGGAGGTGAATACGTTTCCATTGTTGTCCACGGTAAAGTAAGCGTCACCGGCCGCGGTGTTGATCGGGCGCCCGATGTTGACGGGATCACCAAAGCGAGTCCACGTCTCATCCAACCGCTCTACTTTGTAAATATCGGAACTACCTTGCCGGCCGGACGCGTTGCGGTCGCTGGCAAAAAAAATCGACTTATTGTCGGGGCCGATAAAGACACCAAAGTCGTCCGCGGTGTTGCTGAAGGGCAGCTTTTCGGGCCTCGTCCATTTACCGCCTTGTTCGTGGCTGATATACAAGTCGCTCTTAATACTCTTATCGACTTCGGAAAAATAGAGGATCATGTGCCGGGCATCGGCCGAGAGCGCGGCTCCATAGAAGCGGCCTTTACACATTTTTTCGAAGTCGTCCACATTCAACTCATTCCAACCCCCTTGCGGAGAAACGAGCGAAAACGATTTTGAATCGTTCTTACCACGGCCACCGCGGATAAAAACGGAACCGTCTGGCAACACCGTAAAAACCTGGTTTTGCTGATGCTGGTTCATTGGAGGACCAAGGCGCTTGGCTTCGCTCCAGTTTCCTTTGTCGTCTTTGTGCGTTACCCAGATATCCTGACTGTTGTCTTTGCCATAGGTGTTCTCCGGATGATTCGAAACAAAGAAATACAAGTCTTTTCCATCGGGCGAAATCACCGGGGCGGCCTCGTGGTAAAACGAGTTTACCTGCTTTCCCAGTTTAATCAGCTCATAGCGGGGTGCGAATTGCTGAGCGTGTACCGAAAACGAAAAGCCAACTACCAACAGACAAAACAGACATTGCTTCATTTCTTAAGCGGTTCGTAACGTAAAGAAGCCGCGATCGCTCGTGAGGATGGCCACCACAATGATGAGCAGCGCTAGGGCGTTATACCAGAACAATCTTTTTCCTTTTTGCTGCGAGTCGGTGATTTTCTTGGAACTAATTCTCCCTAGCGTTATCAACACAATCGCAATGATCATCATAAAAATGTGCTCAACCGTCCAGTAGCGTACCACCGGGTTTTTCATGGTATCGGAAGAGAATTGTACCAGCCCGCTGCTAGCATACAGGCCCAGACCCAGCAAGAGCTGAATGTGCGATAAAATCAACAGCCACAAGTTTGCCTTTTCATCGGTGGCAGAAAAAACACCGTTGTTGCGCCAAGCCGAAAACGACTTGATGATCACCCAGATCAGGAAAATCAATATAAAATACCGAACCAACGAGTGAGTTAATAAAAGCATCGGATACATAATCAAAAATTTGGAAGCGAAATTACAACACTTCTATGAAATGATGCCACCACCCACCCAAATTTAACCGCTCGACCGGCCCCTGGCAGTTTCGCAGAATAGGTTGCAAACGGTAGTTACGAATAATTTAACTTGATGAAAATTCCAAACCATGAAGTTTCGTATCCTACTCGTTGCATTAGTCGTTCAGGCCGCCGTCTGGGCGCAGGAAAAAACCGGCTACCAACGCCCACCGGAAGTAATCGCCCAAATTGTGGAGGCGCCTTTAACTCCGCAGGTGGTGGTTTCGCCTGACAAAAACTGGCTGGTGTTGCTGGAGCGAAGCGACTACCCAACGATTGAAGAACTGGCCCGCCCCGAACTGCGATTAGCCGGATTACGCATCAACCCGGAAAACTTTGGCCCCAGCCGTAGCAGCTACTTTACCGGCATCAAACTCAAAAGCCTGAAAGATCAAAAAGAGTACCCTGTTACCGGATTGCCGGCCCAGCTTCAGTTGAGCAACCTTGTGTTCTCGCCCGATAGCAAGAAGATAGCAGTACTACAAACTTACCCTGATCGAATTGAAGCCTGGTGGGTGGATTTGTCCGACTTCTCCGCCAAACTCCTCACGCCTAAGAAAGTGAACGCGGTGTCCGGCACTACACTGGCCTGGTTCTCGGATTCAAATGCGTTGTTACTGCTTACCACTGCAAACGAGGGTAGAACAGCACCGGTTCGAAACCGTACGCCCGAAGGGCCAGTGATCGAAGAAAACCTTGGAAAGAAGGCCCCGGCGCGCACTTACCAGGATTTATTGAAGAATTCATATGACGAAAGCCTATTCGACTTCTATGCCACCAGTCAGTTGGTATCCGTTTCTCTCGCGGGTGAAGTGAAAGAACTCGGTAAACCAGCCGTCTACAGTTTCGTGAATCCATCGCCCGATGGCAAAAACATACTCGTGCGAATTGTGCAAAAACCCTATTCCTACCTCGTTCCCGTGAATTCCTTTCCGCAACAAGTGAGTGTCTGGAATCGCGATGGCAGTTTGATCAAAAAACTGGCCGATGTGCCGTTGGCCGACAACGTTCCGCTTGGTTTTGATGCGGTGATCAAGGGGCCCCGCAACCACTCGTGGCGGGCGGATGCCCCCGCTACGTTGGTTTGGGCCGAAGCTTTGGACGAGGGCGACCCCAAACGAAAGGCTGAATTGCGCGACCGCGTTTACACTTGGAGCGTTCCGTTTGCTGGAACTCCACAACTACTAACGGACTTAAAAAATCGCTACGCGGGAATTATGTGGGGTAGCGACAAATACGCGTGGCTGAACGAAGTATGGCGGGCTGATCGCAGAGAGCGAATTCACCAGTTTGCGCCCGGTGTTCCTTTTGCCTCCAAAGTGATTTTTGATCGCTCCACCGAAGATGTCTATAGTGATCCTGGAAACCCCGTGATGACCTGGAACGAATGGGGCCGACCGGTGATGTGGATACAGAAAGATAACTCGATCTTCCTTACCGGGAACGGTTCCTCGCCCGATGGCGACTTGCCATTTTTAGATCGGATGGACTTAACCAGCCAAAAGATATCGCGGCTTTGGCGATGTGAAGCTCCGTACTACGAAACCGTGGTGGGCCTGTTGGATAACAAACGTTTCCTAACCTCGCGCGAATCGCAAACCGAAAATCCCAACTACTGGCTGCGTACCGTGGGAACGAAAAATCCTCAGCCTGTAACCCAATTTCCCAATCCCTATCCGCAGCTAAAAGATCTTAAAAAAGAAGTGTTGCGATACAAGCGCGATGACGGTGTTGAACTAACCGCTGATTTGTATTTGCCGCCCGGCTACAAAAAAGAAGACGGGCCACTGCCTACTTTTCTGTGGGCCTACCCCATCGAGTTCAAGTCAAAAGCCAATGCGGGCCAGGTGCGCGGTTCGTCCTACACATTTACCCGGATCAACTGGGGTAGCCCGGTGTATTGGGCTATGCGCGGCTATGCCATCCTCAACAATGCCACCATCCCGATTGTTGGCGAAGGCACAGCCGAACCGAACGATACGTACATCCAGCAGTTGGTAGGCAGCGCAAAGGCAGCCATTGATTATGGAGTGGCATTAGGCGTGGTGGACAAAAATCGCGTGGGCGTGGGTGGCCACAGCTACGGTGCATTTATGACCGCCAATTTGTTGGCGCATTCCGATCTGTTCAAAGCGGGTATCGCACGCAGCGGGGCTTACAATCGCACCCTTACTCCCTTCGGATTTCAAAACGAAGAACGCAGCTATTGGGAAGCACCAGAAGTGTACTACAACATGTCGCCTTTTTCGTTCGCCAATCAAATCAAAGAGCCCTTATTGCTGGTGCACGGGGAAGCCGACAACAACTCGGGCACCTTCCCGATTCAATCGGAACGATTCTATAGTGCGATCAAGGGACATGGAGGCACGAGCCGGTTCGTGCTGCTACCCTACGAAAGTCACGGCTATTCCGCGAAAGAATCCATTCTGCACATGCTGTATGAGATGGACACGTGGCTGGAGACGTACGTGAAGAAATCAAACAATCCGGCTAACACGCAGATTAACCTCAAGAACTAGTCGCTATCCGAAGGGGTGAATTCATACATCTTTTCGGAATTTTTACTTTTGGCGATGCTTCGACTTTTTTTTAGTGTTTTGCTGGTGCTGATGACTGCCTCTTCGGGTTACGCCCAACCCGATACGGTGAAAGTGGGTGCTTACATCATCAGCGTACACGATATCAATTTTCGGGAGAAAGAGTTTACTGCCCGGTTTTGGCTGTGGTTTGTGTACGACAATCCAGATTTCGATTTTTCCAAACAACTCGATATCCCGAACGCCAAAGCGATTGATCCACCAGAAATAATTGTGGATAGCCTGAACGGAAAAGCCTGGGCCATCATGAAAATGAAATGTGTGATGAAGGAAAATTGGAACGTGTCCGATTTCCCCTTCGATCAGCAGCACCTGAGCGTACAAATCGAAAACACGCTGTTCGATAATAAAAGCCTGATTTTTCTACCCGATACAGCGGGTAGTCGGTTTGATGAACAAGAAGCCATCGATGGTTGGAAAATTCGCAACTTCCGCGTGCGCCAGCAAACGAATGATTACCAAACGGGTTTTGGCGATCCACGACCGGAGCGTGCGCTTCAGAATTTTTCGGCCTTCATCATCGAAATGGATATTGAGCGGGACGCCTGGGGACTCTTCATGAAAATCTTTATCGGCATGTACATTGCCTTTGCCATTGCTGTGATCAGTTTTACGCCACACCCATCTGAACTCGAACCGCGCTTCGGCCTACCCGTGGGCGGGCTCTTTGCGGCAGTCGGTAACAAGTACATCATCGATTCGCTGTTGCCAGAATCATCGTCCTTCACCCTGGTGGATACGCTGCATACACTTACGTTTTTGGCCATCTTTTCCACACTGGTGGTTTCCTCCATCACATTGCGCCTACACGACAAAGAAAGATTCGAGTTGGTAAATCGTGTAAACAAAATTGGCAGCAGGTTGGTGATTGGGCTCTACCTCGTTGCGAACATTACGTTTGTGCTCCTTGCCTGGCGTTAGTTACACTTTGTTTTTGGTATCAATCACAATCGTCACCGGCCCATCGTTCAGTAACTGCACTTGCATATCGGCACCAAACTCCCCCGTTTGTATCGGTTGCCCCAACAATTGCTCGGAAGCACGAACAAACTTCTCGTAAATTGGAATAGCTACTTCTGGCCGGGCCGCCTTGATGTAGGACGGCCGGTTTCCTTTCTTGGTGGAGGCGTGCAATGTAAACTGGCTCACCACCAAAAGGCTGCCACTCACTTCTTTCACACTCAAGTTCATCACACCCTGCTCATCGTTAAAGATCCGAAGGTTTACGATTTTACCAGCAAGCCACTCCAAATCCTCATCATTATCTGCATCCTCAATGCCCACCAAAACCAATAAGCCTTTTTGAATGCTGGCTTTGGTTTGCCCGGCAATTTCCACCGAAGCGTGGCGGGTTCGTTGGATAACGGCTATCATATCAGTCCGCAGGTGGCAAGTAATCCAACGGCAGCATGTCTGCGATTTTTTCGGACCACGCCCAATACCCTTCTAAAAAGATTGCTTTCGGAGGATCAAAAAAACCATTCGCATAAAAACGCGCTGGTTCGATAAAATGCACAAACGAGTTTTGTCGCATGTCGTTCTCGCCTTGGGGGCTCATGTAATGAGCGTCTTTGTTTTCGCGCCTGTAACGAACGTGTAATTTGCCCGTGTAGGTAACTACCGAGTCCTTTCTATTGCCAAAAAGCTCGCGACCAGTTAACTGCGTGCTTTCCATCACTTCCACCGTTTTGCTCTTTTTGTTTTCGTTCATGTAAAACGTAATGCTGTCTTCGATCTGGCGGGTAGAACCCGTTAGCAATTCAGATCGCATCTTGGTCTGCAGCCGC
>JBIIVI010000376.1:0-2828 GCA_044339555.1 Cyclobacteriaceae bacterium
CGCGAAAATTTCCCGGTCGCTCTTCGATGACGTACTGAGTCATGTTCTCGACTTTTTGGGCGTAGCCATCAATCATGTTGCCGCTCATGCCCAAGTGGTGCACGGCATATTTTCTAAATTCGTTCGGCTGGTTCATAGTTTTGATTTTATTGATAGACGTGTAGGAAGTAGTCTTATTCTTTCCCGCCAAGGTAAACAAGAAATTACCAATTCGGGTTGCAAGTTATCCACAAAAAAGGGCTGCCTTCTTCTGGAAAGCAGCCCATGTCTAAGTTGTTTTTGTTCGGAGTTGCTCGTCTAGTGGTTATGCTCCGCAGCAATCTTCTTGAATTGCTCAACATCCACTTTTTTCTCTTGGATGGTAATTTTTTCCTTGATTAACGCCGTCAGCTTTTCATTGCGTAGCTGATTGTAGATGCGCATGAATTGCTGGCCTTTGCCGTCTTGACCCGCCAGGTAGTTGTTCACCAGCGCATCAAAGCGCTCGCCCAGCTGATCCGCAAACGCCAGTCCGCCAAATTGTTCGGCAATCATCTCCTTCGCTTTCGCGCGCACTTCGTCACCCTCGACTTTGATTCCGTGGTCGTCTGCCATTTTGTTTTTGATCAGATCCCATTTGAGCGAGTCGCGGTAAGCCTTGAACTCTTTCTCCAAAACTTCGTCCGTAATCTGCTGATTGCCGCCGGCCTTGAGCCATGATTTGAGGAAATCTTCCGGCAGGTTGATTTTGGTATGATCCACGTAGTAGTGCTGGATTGCATGCTCCAACAGGTGGTTGGTTTCACGCTCGTAGTTGCGCGACACGGTTTCTTTTACCTTGGCGGTGAAAGCTTCGGAGGAATCAACTACGCCAGGCCCGAATACCTTATCGAAAAACTCCTGGTTGAGTTCGGCCGGCTGCGTCCGGCTAATCGTTGATACATGGAAACTGTAGTTGCCACGGGCAGTCTTGGCTTCTTCATCGCTGATGTTAAGGATTTGCGCGATTACCGCCACATCATCCGCCAGGTCTTCTATTGCAAACGTAACGAAGTCTTCTTTTTTAATGCCGATGAATTTCTTTTGCTCCTTTTTCTTCAGCTTCGAAATCACAACAAACGAGCCTTTCTTTTCTTCGCTTCCGGCCGCTGCTATTTCGCCATAAACGCTGTCGGTGGCTTCGCTCGTTTCTGGGTATGTAACCTGGCCGAAACGTTGTTTCAAGTCACTCAAGGTTTCCTCCAATGCTTTGTCGTCCACCTCAATCGGGTGGCTGGTCACTTTCACTTTCGTGGAAAGTTCGTAGCTGAACGGTTCCACCATTCCAATCTGAAACTCGAATTCAAAATCCCGTTGCGTATCCCAATCAATCTGGCGGGCCTTTTCCTCGTTGGGGAGAGGATCGCCCAGAACCGTTATCTTCTGATCGCGGAGGTAGTCGTTAATCGAGGTCGACACCAGTTGGTTGATTTCTTCCACCAAAATGGACTTCCCATACATGCGTTGGATCATGCCGGCGGGTACCTTCCCCTGGCGAAAGCCTTTGATCTGGGCTTTGCGGGCAAAGTCCTTGATTTTTTCAGCCACCTTCGGTTGATAATCCGTTTCGGTTAGATTAACTTTCAGAAGCGCATCAGTAGCGCTTTTTTTGTCAAGTATAATGTTCAAGGTAATCGGTAATTTAAATACGGGCTCAGAATTAGCCGGAAGGCCGCCTGTGCGAACTTCCGGTCTTTGAAAAAGTGCGGATGGAGGGACTCGAACCCCCACGCCTTTCGGCACCAGATCCTAAGTCTGGCACGGCTACCAATTACGCCACATCCGCAAGAATTTTCCCTTTTTCGGGCCTTTCCCGGAAAAAGGAGTGCAAATTTAGAGATTATTCATTATGATTAAAGTCCGGATGAAAAAAGTGCAGCCTGAACGGCACCTATCACCGGCCTAAGGCTTTCCAACGTGCAGCAGACGACCACTCAAATTGTTGATGAAAAGAAGGAGATCATTGCGCGCTATCGCAGGTTGTTGCGCAAGGCGAAGCCCATTCTGAAAGAGGGCGATGCCCGCCAGATCAAGAAAGCATTTACGCTTGCGCTGGAAGCCCACAAAGACATGCGCAGAAAGTCGGGCGAGCCGTTCATTTTTCATCCGTTGTCAGTAGCCGAGATCTGTGTGGAGGAAATTGGTCTGGGCACCACATCTATCATCTCGGCCCTCATTCACGATGTGGTGGAAGACACCGATATAGAGCTCTCCGACATCGAGCGGATGTTCGGAAATAAGATTGCGAAGATTGTAGACGGCCTCACCAAAATCCGCGGTGTTTTTGAATATGGCACCTCGGCCCAAGCCGAGAACTTCCGCAAAATGCTCTTTACGCTTTCGGAAGATGTACGGGTGATCTTGATCAAACTAGCCGATCGCCTGCACAACATGCGCACGCTGGATAGCATGCCCCGGAACAAGCAACTCAAGGTGGCCTCCGAAACGATTTTTTTGTATGCACCACTGGCCCACCGTTTGGGTTTAAACGCCATTAAAACCGAACTGGAAGATTTGTACCTCCGGTTCACCGATTTCGAGGCATTCAATCAGATTCAGAGTAAAATTGAAGAGACCAAGGTTTCACGTAATAAGTTTATCCGCCAGTTTATTCAGCCGATCAAAGATGAGTTAGATCGCATGAAGATCGATTACGAAATCAAAGGTCGACCGAAATCCATCTACTCCATCTTCAATAAAATGCGTAAGCAAAACATCCCTTTCGAAGAGGTGTTTGATTTGTTTGCCATTCGGATTATTCTCGATACACCGCTGGATCAGGAAAAATCGTACTGCTGGCAGGCCTACTC
>JBIIVI010000082.1:0-12269 GCA_044339555.1 Cyclobacteriaceae bacterium
TTCGTTCAGTGCTGTTGTGCAGTTGAGGTTCCTTGTATTGTTCTTTGTTCTTTAAAACATGATAGGCGGCAATAATAATTTTATGACCCACGGCTACAAGCGCTTTCTTTTTGCCTCTGCGTGCAATGAAACTTTTGTATTTGCGCTTTAAGTAACCGTCTTTCTTACGAGTTGCTCCCCAACCGCACTCTACTAGGAGAGATTTCAAGTATTTGTTTCCTTTGATGGCTCTCGTACTTTTTTTTTACCAGCACTCTCATTATTGCCCGGGCTCATACCGGCCCAACTGCTTAAGTGATGTTCGTTGGGGAACTGTTCCATGTTCACACCGATCTCGCTAATAATGCCAATGGCACTGTCTTTTCCCACTCCATCAATAGTTTGTAATAAGTCTACTTCTGCTGCATATTGGGCAGTGGCTACATCAATCTGATCTTCCAGGTCTTTAATGATCCCCTCCTTTTCCTGTATGCTCTTCTTGATGATCCTAAGCATAAATTGGTGATGGGCAGTCAAGCGTCCTTCTAAGGCTTTGCGGATGTCTTCCCGGCTGGCCTTTACTTTTCCATGGATATGTTTCATTAGATCGTCTATGTTCAACTTGCCTTCGATTATATCATTAACGATCTTACTGCCCGATGCCCCACGTACATCACTAAGTACTGTGCTGATCTTAATGTTGGCATCTTCTAGTATCTTGATCATCCGGTTCTTTTCACTGGCCACGTGGGCTATCTGTTTCTTTTTATAGCGAACCAGATCGCGTAGCTCCCGAATATCTCGAGGGGGGATAAAACTACCTTTTAACAAGCCCGCCAGTAGTAACTTGCTGATCCATTTACTGTCTTTCTTGTCCGTCTTGTGTCCTGGCACATTCTTCACATGACGGGCGTTGACAAGGATGATTTCAAAGTCCTCTTCCAGAATGTTGAACACAGGCTTCCAGTAAACCCCGGTGCTTTCCATGGCAACGTGCGTAACACCTTCCTTTTTGCACCATTCTCTTAAATCTGTCAAAGAACTTGTGAAGGCCGAGAACTCTTTTGGTTCATAGTTCTCTTGCCCTTTGCTGATCGTAGCTACGATCACGGCTTGGTGGACATCTATGCCGCAGCCCACCCTAACGGCTTGCTCAAAACTAATTTCTGTGCGATCCATATAATTTTATTTGGCCTCGATGGCCAAATAAAATTAGCAATATTCATCCTCGTTCGGGTGTGCTGGGCTCATGGAGATTTCATATGTTAATAATTGTTTTTTAGTAGTCAGATGGAATGCCCGTGCAGATTATCATTCCGTTTGGTCTCCATTGCTGATGGGCATTTCATATCAGAACAGTTAAATGATCTTTGCTAACGGGGTCAAATTTAGCTAATCGAAGACATTCGGATGTGGGAAATCGGGCTATTTTGTTGAATGTGTAACAGGTTCGAAAACAACCGTTTACTGACGCCTTTCAATGGTAAAACGCACCAGTTGCTCCAAGGAGGTACGGTAAGAGGAGGCTGGAAAGGCCGAAAGCCCCTGCAACGCCTGCTGGTAAAACCGGTTCATAGCCTGTTGAGCGTAGGCAATGCCCCCGGCAGCCTTTACCGCATCAATCACTACTTTCACTTTCTTGGGTTGGTCGCTTTCATTGCGAACGATGGAAATAATTTTCCGCTTCTCCCACCAGCCTAGCTGACTAAGGGTGTAGATCAGCGGCAACGTCATCTTCTTTTCTTTGATGTCGATGCCTAGTGGTTTGCCCACCTCCTCATCGCCATAATCGAACAAATCATCTTTGATCTGAAACGCCATGCCTACTTGTTCGCCAAAGGTGCGCATAGCGGTTACCACTTCGGGCGTGGCACCAACGGAACTGGCTCCTACTCCACAACACGAGGCGATTAAAGACGCGGTCTTCTGCCGGATTACGTCATAGTAAACCGCCTCATCAATATCCAGGTGGCGTGCCTTTTCCATCTGTAGCAGCTCGCCCTCGCTCATTTCTTTCACTGCCTGGGTGACGATAGCGAGAAGTTCGTAATCCTTGTTTTCCATGGATAGAATCAGGCCACGGGCCAGGAGGAAGTCGCCCACCAGCACGGCAATCTTGTTTTTCCAAAGCGCATTCACCGAAAAAAAACCTCGCCGGTAATTAGCATCGTCCACTACATCATCGTGTACAAGCGATGCGGTATGCAATAGTTCAATGAGGGAAGCGCCCCGAAAGGTGGCCTCACTGATCGAACCACAGGTACCTGCGCTCAAAAACACAAACATCGGCCGCATCTGTTTGCCTTTGCGCTTCACGATGTAGTTCATGATCTTATCCAACAGCAGCACCTTGGTGTACATGGACGAGCGAAACTTCTTCTCAAAAGTTTCCATCTCCGTTGCGATGGGTGCTTTGATGTCGTCCAGATGCAAAGGCATACGCTGCAAACATAAAGAAAAGATTGGGGCTGTGGCGACCGCGGTAAAAAACTAATCGGGGTTGTGACGCCAATCGCAAGATTGTTTACCTTCGAATGATTGTAGCATGACTCGGCCGCAGATTGAACAAACCGTTTACATCATCAGCGTACTGCTGGTGGCGTTTATCGTTACACGCATTTTGCGTTTTGTGGTGGGGCGTTTCTTTAAACGTGCCGCCCAAAAGCTTCGGGTGGACCCCACCCATTATAACTTCTTCAAGAATGCGATCGACTTCATCATTTTCCTGACCGCCGGTATCATCATCTTCCGCTCCATTCCCGCGCTTCAAACCTTTGGTACCACGCTCCTTACGGGAGCAGGCATTTTGGCCGCGATCGTTGGCTTTGCTTCCCAGTCAGCATTTTCTAACATCGTGAGCGGAGTTTTCCTCGTCATCTTTAAACCCTTTCATGTTGGCGACCGGGTGAAGATTGGTCAACATTCGGGGGATGTAGAAGACATCACACTGCGCCACACCATAATTAAGGACTTCGAAAACCGCCGAGTCGTTATACCCAATAGCGTGATTAGCAACGAAACCATCATCAACTCCACCATCACCGATGAGCGAATCTGCATGTTCGTTGAATTGACCATCGCCCACCAAACTTCGTTAGACCGCGCCATTTCGATTATGCAGGAAGAAGCGATGCGGCACCCGTATTTGATTGATGCCCGTACACCGGAAGAATTGGCCAAGGGCGATACGGTAGTGATGGTACGTGTCATGGCGCTCACGGAACTGGGCGTGCAACTTCGCGCGTATGCGTGGGCCCGCCACCCGAACGACGGATTTGAATTAAAAACAGATTTGCATAGGGCCATTAAAAAACGTTTCGATCAGGAAGGTGTGGAATTAGCCATCCCGCACCGGGCTTTGTTTTTCCGAAATGAGCTGCCCCAATAACTTTACTTGCGCATGAAGAAACCCAAGGCCCTCCGCAGACTTGTACTAAAAAAAATGTCGCGCCACCACGCGCCACCACCTGCGGACGGCAGCCAAAAAGTAATTCTGGAACTGATCTCATACGATGAGAAAAAGTTCAATCACCATAACCACGTTACCGTAGATGCGCTGCTCGACCAGTGCCAGAATGGGCAAATCCATTGGATCAATGTAGACGGGCTGGCCGATGCCACCATCATCAAAAAAATTGGCACCCGCTTTGACCTGCATTACCTGTTGGTGGAAGACGTGCTCAACACCGAGCATCGCCCCAAAGCCGATGAGTACGAAGATCACCTGTTCCTTACGATGAAGATGCTGTACAAAATCGAGGGCGACCTGGTGGACTATGAGCACATCAGCTTTGTGCTGGGCAAAAACCTGCTCCTGTCTTTTCAGGAAAAAGAGGGCGACATCTTTAATCTGGTGCGCGATCGTATCAAACCCGAGGCCAGCATCTTCCGCAAACGTGGCTCCGACTACCTTTTGTATCGATTGGTGGATACCATTGTGGACAGCTACTACGCGGTGCTGGAGAACATCGGCCAGAAAGTGGAAGCCATTGAAGACCGACTCTCGGAAAACCCTACGATTGATGACTTCAAGCAGATTCAATCATTGCGCAAGGAGTTCATCTATTTGCGAAAAATGGTGTACCCGTTGCGCGAGGCACTCAACAAAATCATTAAAAACGAATCAGGGTTCATTGAAGACCGTACCATTAAGTACTTCAACGATGTGTACGACCACATCATTCACCTGATCGATTCGCTGGATACCTTTCGGGACGTTACCTCCACCATGATGGATTTATACATGAATACCATCAATTACAAAATGAATGAGGTGATGAAGGTGCTCACCATCATCTCCGCGATCTTCATTCCGCTGTCGTTCATTGCCGGGGTTTACGGGATGAACTTTAACCACATGCCGGAACTACAATGGCGGTATGGGTACTTTGCGGTACTGGGAATCATGGGCGTGGTGCTAATCGGCATGATTGGGTACTTCCGGTATAAGAAATGGTTCTAGGCCGGGCGTAGAACGTTTTGCCGGAGACTAACTATTCCAGATTCTCGGCGCGGATGGCCGCAGGCAACACACGCACTTCCACTATTTCGGGAATGGTTTTATTGATCTTGAGTACTTTAATCCGATAATTGAATAGCTCCAATTCATCCCCTTCGTTTACGGTTGGATTGTGGTAAGTAATCAATCCGGCCAACGTCTCGTAATCATCTGATTCGGGGAAGGGAATATCCAATGCTTTGTTGATGTCGTGCAGCGATGAAGGTGCGATGATGTGATACGCGTGCTTTTCAAGTTTTGTTACCACCTGCAACTCGTGGTCGTGTTCATCTTGAATATCGCCCACAAGTTCTTCCAAAATGTCTTCCAACGTAACCAAACCAATGGTTCCGCCAAACTCGCTCACCACCACTGCCAACTGGGTTTTCTTTTTCTGGAATTCGCGTAAAAGTACATCAATCGGCTTCGTCTCCGGAATAAAATGCACAGGACGAGCCAGGTCGCGCAACCCTTTGTTCTGCTGCTGAATGAAATTATTGGTGATGTCTTTTGCATGTACCACACCCACAATTTCATCCAGCGACTGATCATAAATCGGATACCGTGAGTAGCCTTCTTTAATCACCGTATCGATGGCTTGCTGAATGGTAAGGTCTGCCGGCATGGCACTAATCTTAATCCGGGGCACCATGACCTGACGTACCACGCGGTTATCAAAATCAAACACGTTTTGGATGAGTTCGCGCTCCGAAGTTTCAATTGCTCCGCCCTCTTCGCTCTCGGCAATAATCAACTTCAGTTCTTCCTCGGAGTGGATTTCTGTTTCCGATACGGGTTTGATACCGAAAATCTTTAGCAGCAGATTGGCAAATCCATTCAACAACCAAATAAAAGGGCGAAACACCAGATAGAACACACGCAATGGAAACGCTACGGCCATCGACACTGGGGTGGGGTAGCGAATTGCCAGCGACTTCGGAGCCAATTCACCAAAAACAATGTGCAACACAGTAAGAATAACGAAGGCGATGGGCAGCGCAATGCTGTGAGCCATTGACTCAGTAAACTCGAATCCCATGGATTGCATGGCGTGCAAGATCATGCGCGACATCACATCCTCGCCAATCCAGCCTAAACCCAAGCTGGCCAGGGTAATACCCAACTGCGTGGCGGCTAAAAATCCATCCAGATTGTCAATAATCAACTGGGCTGACTTTTTGGAAACCCCGCCTTTTTGAAGGGCAATTTGGGAAGATCTAACTTTTACGATGGCGAACTCTGCCGCCACGAAGAAGCCGTTCAGCAGAACAAGAAAAATGGTGATAAAAACATCCACAGATAGCGCGAAAGGCACAAATATACTCCTAATTAAAAAAATGGGGCGTTATTGGTCGTGAAGGAGCCCCGGCAACTGTTTTGGATTTATCAGAATGGCATTATATTTAAAACTTGATAACTCCCTAAACTCTATGTTTCTAACCATTTTACTTCTTTTCGTTGGGTTCGGCATCCTGATCAAGGGCGCAGATTTTTTGGTGAACGGGGCCTCCTCGGCTGCCAAAAAATACGGCATCTCCAACCTGGCCATTGGTTTAACCGTGGTGGCCTTTGGCACCTCAATGCCGGAGTTGATTGTGAGCCTCCTCTCGGCCATTGATGGCAAAAACGATGCTTCCTTCGGCAACGTGATCGGCAGCAATAATTTTAATCTGCTTTTTATCCTCGGCATTGCCGGAATCATCTATCCGTTGGTGGTGCAGCGCAACACCGTAAAGTTTGAAGTGCCACTGTCGCTATTAGCAGCCGGCGTACTTTTTATTTTGGTGAACGATGTGCTTCTGTGGAGTGGTTCTGCAAACGGCTTAAGTCGATTTGACTCGGTTATCTTGCTTGTTTTTTTTGCAGCGTTCCTCTTCTATATCTATCGTACGATGAAGTCGAGCAGCGCGGTAGAAGAAGGCGAGCCGATTAAAATCTACTCCATGCCCATGTCAATTGGCATGGTTTCTTTGGGATTGGTCATGTTGATCGGAGGTGGCAAGCTGGTGGTGGATAGTGCTATTGAAATTGCTCACTCGTTTGGGTTGAGTGAAAAACTCATTGGCCTCACCATTTTGGCTGCGGGCACTTCGTTGCCGGAATTGGCTACCTCTGCGGTGGCCGCCTATCGAAAGAACACGGATATCGCCATTGGTAATGTGGTCGGCTCCAACATTTTCAACATCTTCTTTATTCTAGGAGTGTGCGGGTTAGTAAGCCCGATCCCATACAACGCTGCTATGAATTTCGACCTCTATGTGTTGATGGCTTCTACGGTTATTTTGATGATCTTCATGTTCACCCTCAATCAGCGCAAGTTAGATCGCTGGGAAGCCATTATGCTGCTGCTGGGCTACATGGCGTACACCATCTTCCTGATTGGCATGGAAGAGGGTCTTGCAGGGTAAACGGTTTCATAAAAAACGCGCGGGGCGATTTGGTTTTTCCAAATCGCCCCGCGTGCTTTTTACTATCCGCCTTCTTATTCTACTTTCTTCTCTAACTCAGTGATCTTGGCTTGTGCATCGGCCTTGCCCAACGAGTACGATTTGCGATACAGTTCGAGCGCCTCGCTTAAGGTTTCTTTCTTCTTGCGCGGCGCTAATTTGGTGCGGTTAGCAGCTTCTTCCACGGCCTGCGCGCGTGCAAAGTATTGATCTGCTTCGTTCATTTTGCTCTGCACCATCAACTCCTGAATCCGGGCTTCAATCAAGGCCAGTTCCTGGCGCTTGGCGTTGATCTCCACTTCCTGATCGGCAATCTCTTTGGCTTGCAAACCTACCGTGGTAACCAAATTTGTGTTCTCGTTGCGATACGTTTCCACCTGCTCCTGCAACTGGGCAATCTCCGCATTCTTCTTTTCAATATCTTCTTTCAAACGTTTGATCGTGCCCGCATACGTAGCTGCTACGCCCTTTGATTTCTTTAAGGCTGTTTCCAGATCTTCAATCTTGCGCTGCGTATCCTTCACATAATTATTGATGTCCTTCATGCGAGCCGTATAATCATCGTAGGTAGTACCTTCTACCATGTTAACACGCAGTAACTGCCGATTTGCATCAATCGAGTCCATCAGGCCGCCAACTTCTGCCAACGTGCTGGCCACTTGTTGGTTTACCTCCAGCGCATTCTTAAGCGAATCGATTTGTGTTTGCATTTTTTCCTGGTCGTTGCCGCAACTTGCTGCCAACATCAAGAAGCCTGCCCATACGAGAAATGTTAATTTGCGAAGCATATAAAATGAATTTGGTTTAAGGTGTAACAAAGGTAACAGGCCACGCTCGTGACTTTGTGGAAGCGGTATTTTTTTTTTTAGCCCTCATAATTTCGTGGATTAATGTAACTTTCGCCCCGTTTTAAAGGGGTTTCCTTTTTCAATGCCCAAATTAATCACCACGCGAACCCGCATCGCTGATCTTGGAAAACCACGCATCGTTGTTATTGGTGGCGGTTTTGGCGGGTTAGAAGTGGCTAAGAACCTACGTGGACTCAAGGCCCAGGTGGTGTTGTTCGATAAGTTCAACCACCATACGTTTCAACCACTACTTTATCAAGTGGCAACATCCGGATTGGAAACAAATTCCATTGTTGCACCCTTCCGAAAAATATTCTCGCGGCAAAACGACTTTTATTTCCGTTTAGCAGAAGTAAAAAGCGTTAAGCCAGAAGAAAATTATATCGAAACCTCCATCGGGGGCGTGAAGTACGACTACCTCGTTATCGCCACCGGCGCTACTACCAACTTTTACGGCATGGGCGATATTGAAAAGAATGCCGCCTTCATGAAAAACATCGTGGATGCCACCAAGCTGCGCAACCGGATCATTCGCAATCTGGAGTACGCGCTGCTGACCGAAGACAGCGAACTGATGAACAGTTTGATGGACTTTGTGATCGTGGGTGGAGGTCCTACAGGAGTGGAATTGGCGGGGGCGCTTACAGAGCTGAAGAAAAATGCATTTCGTAAAGATTATCCCGAACTGGACATGCGCCAGATGGACGTGTATTTAGTGGAGGCTTCACCGCGCTTACTCAACGGCATGTCCGAGCAAGCAAGCGCCAAGGCATTGGAGTTTCTGCAAGACATGGGCGTGAAAGTAATTCTGAACACGGCCGTGAAATCGTACGATGGATACGAAGTGGTTCTTAGTACAGGTCAGCGGTTAATCACCCGGTCGTTGGTCTGGGCTGCAGGCGTAAAGGGCAATCCCATTGCCGGTTTAAAGTCCGAGTTAACCAGCCGCGGCAACCGGTTGTTAGTGGATGAATTCAATCGCGTAAAAGGCTACGAAAATGTTTTTGCCATTGGCGATGTGGCGCTCATGGAAGGCGATGAGAAGTTTCCGAAAGGACACCCCCAAATGGCTCCGCCCGCCCAACAGCAAGGCAAATTGGTGGCTCAAAACATTCGAAGCCTGATTGGCAAGAAACAGCTCAAGCCCTTTCAGTACTTCGACAAAGGATCGATGGCAACCGTTGGCCGCCATAAAGCCGTGGTAGATCTTCCCGGTGGAATTCGCTTTCAGGGCTTTTTTGCCTGGTACGTCTGGATGTTTGTTCACCTGATGGCGATCGTGGGGTGGAAAAACCGAGTCTTTACTTTCTTTAGTTGGATGTGGAGCTACATCAGCTATGATCGTAGCAACCGCCTGATCATTGGGCGAAACGAAGAGAAGCTGAACCCCGAAGAAACAAAAACCGCATAGCCGTGGATGAATCACGCCATAGTAAGTTGCACTCGCTGTCCGTAGCCGGTGTATTGGTTTCTCTTGGAATCATCTATGGCGATATCGGCACCTCGCCCATCTACACGTTAAGATTTATTGTGGGCAACCATATCATTACCGAAGATCTTATTCTCGGTGGTCTGTCGTGTGTGTTTTGGACACTCACTATCATCACCACCATCAAGTATATCTACCTGGCCTTAAATGCTGATAATAAAGGTGAGGGTGGAATTTTCGCACTCTATGCCTTGGTGCGTAGGTATAAAGCAGGGTGGGTAATTTTTCCAGCAATCATTGGTTGCTGTACGTTAATTGCAGACGGCTTCATTACTCCTGCCATCAGTGTTACCTCGGCCGTTGAGGGTCTCCAATCGCTCAACCCCGACATCTCGGAAAATGTGATCATTACGATCGTCATTATCATATTGGTCGGGCTTTTTGTGTTTCAACAATTTGGCAGCAGTGTAGTCGGAAAAACATTCGGCCCCGTGATGTTGGTGTGGTTCGTTTTCATTGGCGTGATGGGTGCTATTCAGCTGGTGCAGAACCCAGTTGTTTTGAAAGCAATCAACCCGTATTACGCAGTGCAATTGCTGATTCAATACCCCGGCGGTTTTTGGATTTTGGGAGCTGTTTTCTTGTGTACTACAGGAGCCGAAGCCATGTATTCCGATCTGGGGCATTGCGGTAAATCGAACATCCGGGCCGGTTGGATTTTTGTATTCGCTTGTTTGCTGTTGAGCTACTTCGGCCAAGGTGCATGGTTGCTGCAGCACCAGGGCGAAACACTTAAGGGGGCTATTCCCTTCTTCGAAATCATGCCCAAGGGAATGCTATTCATAGGTGTGCTTTTAGCGACATTTGCCACCATTATCGCCAGCCAAGCATTAATCTCGGGTACGTTTACACTTGTGAACGAAGCCATGAAATTGAAGCTGTGGCCGAATACCCGCGTACGGTATCCCACACAGGTAAAAGGTCAAATCTATATTCCGGCAATTAACTGGATACTCATGTTTGGCAGCATTCTGGTAGTGCTGTATTTCCGCGCTTCGGATGCGATGCAGGGCGCGTACGGGTTGGCGATCACCTTTGATATGCTGATGACCACTGCATTGCTAGTTTACTATTTCGCAACGGCAAAAAAATCGCGCATCCGCGCATCAGTCATGGCGCTGGCATTCTTTGCAGTAGAGGGCGCGTTCCTGATTTCCAACCTCAGCAAATTTAGCCACGGTGGCTGGGTGTCCTTCTCCATCGCGTTCGCGTTCTTTTTGATGATGTACACGCTGATGAAAGCGCGCCACCTGCGCGACCGCCACACCGAGTTTGTCGACCTAAAGCACTATGTGCCGATGATTCAGGATTTGCAAAAGGACGACACCATACCCCGCGAAGCCACGAATCTGGTTTACATGGCCGTGGCTGATAGCAAGCGGTACATAGACTCGAATATCATTTATTCCATCTTTAAAAAGCGACCCAAGCGTGCAGATGTGTACTGGTTTATCCATGTGGATACCGTGGATAGTCCGTATACCTCTAAGTATTCGGTGGATACTATTATTCCGAAGAAGTGTTTCTTCATCCGGATTAAACTCGGTTTCAAAGCTGATCATCGGGTGAATCTGCTCTTTAACAAAATTTTGCACGACATGGCCAGCAATGCAGAGATTGATCTGGTAAGTCATTATGATTCCCTGCACCGCCATAGCATGCCGGCCGATTTTAAATTCATCATCCTGCACTCGCTGGCATCAGTCGATAGCGAAATCTCTACATTCGATAACTTGATTATTCAGGGTTATCGGTTCATCAAAAAACACAGTTTGTCGACTGAAGAAATGTACGGGCTCGAGTTGGCCAACGTGGAAGTGGAGCGTGTACCGATCATGGTAGGGCCACCGGCCAAAGTGCGCATCAAGCGGGAACTCACCGAAAAAGAACGGGAGAAGGAAATGCGTTATCACGGCCATTCGCATCCCTAAATCACATCGCGCATGGCGCGACACACTTCAAAAAAGAGCGAACGATCCATTGCCGTGCCCAAATTCTTTCATCGCGGTTGATGATCTGAAAATTCACGTTTAGTTAACCTTTGTGAATTATTTGATAGCTTTCATGCAAACTACGAATTGAATCTCAAGCTGTCTATCCTGGCTTTGACGCTTTTGGCGGTTGCCGGATGTTCCGTTACCCCTACCCCACAAGCTTCGCGCGGATTGGTTGATGCCACCACCTGGCACTTTGACCATGAACGCCTTGCGCTAGAAGGCGAGTGGGCATTTTATAACGCACAACTAGTCGAGCCAAGGGACGAGGAGCAAACAGCTGAGTTCCGCAGGTTTCCGGAAATCTGGAATACCGGCAAGTTCGATCAGAATACCACCCATTACGCCACCTACCAACTTCAGGTTACGGTGCCGGACATTGATAGCCTGGCTATTACCATTCCCCAGATTTATTGCAGCTACCGACTTTGGATCAATCAAGAACTGGTTACCACCAACGGCATCCCCGGCACTACCAAGAAAACCACACAGCCCCAGTGGCTGCCCAGCACCGTTCACTTTCCGGTTACAACCGATACACTTCTCGTCACGCTACAAATCGCCAACTTTTATCACAGTAAAGGCGGGGTGCGCGAAAATCTCTACCTCGGCTCCACCGATCTATTGGATCACCATCGGCAAATTGCGGTGACCGGCATGTGGATTGAAAGCATGGTGCTGGCGTGTTTGGGTCTATTTTTTGGAGTATTGTTTTTTATTCGGAGACAAAGCGTGGTTTTGTATTTGGCTTTGGCCTGTTTGGTATGGTCGGTACGCGCGTTGTTTTCAAACTTGTATCTGATCATCGATCAGTTTCCCACCTTCAATTGGTTCCTGATGATTCGAATTGAATACCTCACCATCTTTTTAACCATGGCATTCATGCTTCTATACATCATGCGGCTCTTCCCCAAAGAAAGTGTCAAGGTGCTTTTTGGACTGCTGCTGGGGGCGAATATCTGCTTTATTCTGCCAACCATTTTGGCCGAGCCGCTGGTGTTTACGCGCTACCTA
>JBIIVI010000083.1:0-12243 GCA_044339555.1 Cyclobacteriaceae bacterium
TCAAAACGGCACCATCAGTATCGGTCTTGGTGGAGGAACAGCCACGCTGGAAAACTTCGCCAACCTTAGAATCCTTGACTCCGGAACGGGCACGGTCTCACTGAACAACCTGACGGTCAACGGAACCTACAACCCTGCTCTTACCGTGCTCACTGGCACCACCGTCCTCCACCTGGCCAACTGCACGTTCAACTCTCCGTTCTTCCAGTCGCTACCCCGCATCACGTGCGGAATCGGAAATCAGTTTAACAGCGAGTTCACAGTACAAATAACTGGCGACCAGCCAAGCACCATCTCCGGAACATTTAGTGCCTTCTTTTCAAGCTACATTTGGAGAAGTGGCAGTGGGGACTTGGCCCTGGACTCAAATAATTTTTTGGGCTACCTCGGCCTCAGTAATTCCAACAACTCCGGTTCCATCATTGGCAGAGGAAACGAAGTTTACACCAACGTTGATGTGTTCAACGGTGCTGACTCACCCATAAACCTAGCACATTCCGGAGGAAGTACCTCTTTTCGTGGTCAGGTGCGGTTTTCGAATAATCAAGACGCCACCATCAGTATCGGTCTTGGTGGAGGAACAGCCACGCTGGAAAACTTCGCCAACCTTAGAATCCTTGACTCCGGAACGGGCACGGTGTCGCTGAACAATCTTACGGTCAATGGAACTTATAACCCTGTCAATACGATACTCACCGGTACCACGCACTTGCATCTGGCCAACTGTACGTTCAATTCTGGGTTCAGTCAGGTAATGCCCAGAATCACGTGCGGAACCGGAAATCAGTTTAATAATCAGTTTTTAGCTGAAGTAACAGGCAATCAAGCCAGTAATATCTCTGCCATTTTTAACCAAACTGCCGATATTACCAGAAATGGAACCGGCAACCTTTCAATTTCGTCCAGCAATTTTATTGACAACGCTATTGTAACAAACGAATCCACTATGGGTTCCTTAGAACTTTCTCAAAACACCTTTAACTAATCGGTCATTTTCACAAGAACCAACGGCATCCTTCAGCCCTGCGCGAGCGGCACTTGCACTTTTCGTGGCACCATTACAATTAATACCGGTAGTAGCGGAACCGATTTTGTGATCGGAGCATCGCCCACACAAGGAGTTATGCGATTGGAAGGGACTGTTGGTCAAAATTTGAACGCCACCGGTTCTTCGGCCATTATCATTCATCGCATGGACCTTGATAAGAGCGCAGGCGTGGTCAACGTAAACAACCCGCTTTCCATTGCAACTTCTTTGGCCTTTACCCGAGGCATCATTCGCACCACCGATGCCAACTTCATTCGCTTTCTTGATGGAGCCACTGCTTCAGGAGCATCGGCTGTCAGTCATGTACAGGGGCCGATGAGAAAATTGGGCGATGAGGCTTTCGTATTCCCGGTTGGTGATGGTGGAATATACAGACCCATTGCTATCTCGGCACCCGCGTCAGTTACGGATGAGTTTACCACACGTTTTTTTCGAGCGGCTCATCCTTTTGGTGGGCCTTCCAGTTATCTCGCTCCGCTGCTGACTGTAAGTACGTGCGAGTATTGGACGCTTGATCGCACTGCAGGTACCGCCAACGTATTTGTTACGCTTGGTTGGCTGACAGCCGATTGCCCCGGGCCTTATATTACCGAACCAGCCACCTTGCAGGTTGCCCGTTGGAACGGGACTCAATGGTTCAGTCATGGTCAGGGAAGTTTTACAGGTACCAGTGCCGTTGGTACGGTCACTTCTTCTTCGGCTGTTTCATCGTTCAGTCCGTTTGCATTGGGATCTACGTCTCTCTCCAACCCTTTACCAATAAGGCTGCTTGACTTTGCGGCACAGGCACAAAATGGAAGTGTGGAACTTACTTGGCGCAGTGCCTCTGAACAAAACAGCGACTATTATGAGATCCAACGAAGTGCCATCGGCACGGAGTTTGAATCACTCGACAAGGTTACCGCGGCAGGCGAATCCTATACGACAAGAAGGTATCGCTACAGGGACATTGAACCATTGGAGACCGTTTCCTACTATCGCCTAAAAATGGTAGACCGGGATGGTTCGGCAGAGTTTTCAAAAGTGGTATTGGTAAATTATGAAAGTGAGTTTCACGTTTATCCAAACCCTGTTGTTGATGTAGTGCACTTAACAGAGAAACGAATCGTTCGAATCTCTGATTTGCTGGGGGTAATTCATCTTGAATCGTTGGAGCCCAGAAGTGAGATTGCAATCCCTCGATACCTCGCAGCAGGAAATTACATTTTGCAAACTGATCGGGGTGAGCGCTACCGGATTGTCATCGTACGTTAGTTCCGTCTGTTTACAAGCTTTGTAAACTATTCCACAGCTCCAGTGTGTTGAAATATTGAGGAGCTTTGTTATCAGGAGAACGGGTAGCCTGTTACTACCGTTTGGCATGCGCCATCACGGCGCGCAACTTGCCGTAGCTGAAGCGCCCCGACAACGCATCGAATAGCGCTTTGCTGGTGTACCCGTCTGGCAGTTGCGCGATTGCCGCTAAAATTTCTGCCACTTCTGAGGTGGACACAAGTGCTGAAATCTCAATCCGCCCCGCTTCAATAGCCTTTGCCAAATGGCCTTCGATCGTGCTCACCACCAAACTTCGTTCGTTGGCAATCTGCGCGGCATTAAGTCCACGCTCGAAAAGCTGTAGCGTGATGTCATAAGTACTGGGTTCGTTCGTTTTGGTCTTGCGCTTCTTGCCGCGGCCTTTGGTTTTAGGATTTGCAGGGCCAGCGCGTTGCGCCCGCGCCAACATGGTGGCTCGCTCCTCAGCCCGTTGGCGGGTCAGTTCGTCAAAATCAAATTGCTGCTTACCAGCCAAAATTCCGCCCGTTAACAGCAGCGCGTTATCCACCGCCTCCAGCTTTTTGCTAAGCGCCAAGTCCAACTCCGTAAGTTGCGCCACATACGACTTTACGCGCTTTTGGCCGCGCATGGTTTCCAGATGTCGCAACAACTGATCGAGCAGGTTGGAAAGAAACGCTCGGTAATAAACACTTCCTTTTTTTACTCGTTCCAATAGCAATTCAGGCGAACCGCTGGTTAGTAATTCGCTCAATTGCCGCCTGAATTTTTCTGTGTTGGCGATCTCACCTGCAAGTGTATCGGCAATTTGAACCAATACCGGTTTCAACGAAGGATCATCCAATTCGGGCTCCGTACTTTTTTGAACATGCTGCAAATCCTTGATCAAAATCGTGAAATCGAAAGTGGCCGAGAGAAGCTGTTGCAAATACTGTTGCTGCCTGGCGGCCGCCAATTCGTGTAATTTTTCGGGTTGATGATTGGCCAATGCAAAAGCAGCCACCTGTTGATCCGTACTGATCGCACCTGCATGAATGGGCGTACGTAAAATCAAACCATCGAGTGATCGCAATCTCGACAGTGCCACGTATACCTGTCCGCCCGCAAACGCCTGTTCCACATCAATGATGGCGCGATTGAACGTAAGGCCCTGACTTTTGTGCACGGTAATTGCCCAAGCGAGCTTCACGGGATACTGTTCGAACGAACCAATCACCTCTTCGTTCATCTCTTGCGAAGTTGCTTCCACCGTGTAGCGTTTGTTTTCCCATCGGGCGCGCTTCAACTGGTAACGCTCCTGGCTTTCGGCCAACGAAACCCACACGGCATCGTCCTCGATCTCTAGTACCGTAGCCAGTTTTCCGTTTACATACTTTCTCTCCTCCGATGAATCGTTGCGGATGAACATGATCTGGGCGCCCACTTTAAGCTCTAGCGAGGCGAGCACGGGAAACATGTTGTCCGGAAATTCGCCTTCGATAAACGCATCGAAAACATGTGCCGGTGTTTGCAGGCTCCGCAGTTCGCGCTGGTTGATGTCGTCTGCCTTGTAGTTGTGGGTGGTGAGGGTAATGACTTCTTTGTAATTCCGAATCTCGTTTGCGGGCTGGTGGTGCTGATTCAAGATCTCAATATCCACGGGGGTAACCTGATTATTGCGGAGGTGATTGAGCAGCGTAATGAAATCCTCATCTTGCTGTCGAAACACTTTTTGCAATTCGATGTAGACCGGAGGTTCCTGGCGTAGGGCGTGCGCCTCATAAAACCAGCCGCTTTTATAGTAGCGGCCCAGTAACTCCAGTTCGTCTGCGCGGATCACAGGAGGGAGTTGAAACAAATCACCAATAAACAACACCTGCGCACCGCCAAAGCTTTGGCGGAAGTTGCTTCGCGCGGCTTTCATGCGGTAGTCGATGGCATCCAGCAAGTCGGCACGCAACATGCTCACTTCATCGATGACGAGCAGATCAATGGATCGAAGAACCAACTTGCGCGCGCTGTTGAGCGGATGTTTGCGGGCAAGTACTGACTGGTTGAGCACGCGAGCTTGTTCCGTGAGGTGTTCCGGTAAAAACCGATCGGGTAGGAATGTAGCGGGCGGCAACAAAAACTGCGAGTGAATGGTAACCCCGCCCGCGTTAAGTGCTGCAATCCCAGTAGGAGCTACCACGATGTGGTTTTTGTGGGTGATGCTCTTTAAGTTCTTCAAAAACGTAGTCTTGCCAGTACCCGCCTTTCCCGTAAGGAAAATATGGCTGGACGTGGTGTTGATAAAACGAGCGGCTTCGGCTAAAAGGTCTTCCATGAATCTCAAACCAAAGATACGGTGCCGATTATCAAATACACTTGCCCTATTCCGATGCAAACAGCCATGCGGCAGTGACTACCAGAAACAAAAGCAAGACCGTTGTAACACCAAAGGCGAATGCAAACTTTAGCGAGGCTACAAAAACGCGATCTTTTATACCCCGATCGAATCGCGCCCACGCCATCACCACCGGAATGAAAACGATGCGCAGAATTCCGCCAACAAGATCCGGCGTATCATAACCAATTGGAAGTGACTCACGCTGATTCGCGACCCAGGCATTGATTTGCTGCGGTTCCATGAAGTCAACTTGCTGTTGCTCCAACTCGGTCACCAACGCTGACTTTTCTTCGGGGATGTGGGTGATGATTTTTTGCAGACCCAGACTCAAGTCGTCACGCAAAGCTTGGGCACCACGTTGCTCGCCCAATGCAAAATACGGATTCGCCAGCAAGGGCGAGCCGTAGATAATGTGCACCGCACTACGCGCCCGTTGCGGGTTGGTGTAATTCAAACCTACCGGCACGATGTGCAGCGGCATTTCAGGGTTCGCGCGAAGTGCCTCGAAGGCCACGCGCGTAAATCCTTTGCTTAACGGCCGAAGGCGCCGTGCGCTGCCATGATTTCCTTCCGGGAAGATTACGATTGGTTCTTGTTGGTTCAGAATCCGGGTACAGATTTCGAAAGTCTGCTGATTCTGCGCGAGCGACTGCCACCCATCGCGAATGCGGTAAATCGGAACGATGTTGATGAGCTGCAATATTTTTTTTGCCCAGGCTTTTTTGAAAATGTCGGCTCGCGCCAGAAAGTGCGTGTATCGCCGGGAGGAGCAGACAATCAGCAACGCATCCATGAACGCATTCTGATGATTGGCGGTGAACAAGAGCGCCCCTGTTGGAATGCGTTCGCGCCCACTTACTCGAATCTGTCGATAGAAAACGTGGAGGGCTGCCCACACGCAGGCCCGTAGTGCCGAAAAGAAAATCCGCTGCATCATTTTGCCAACGCAGTGGCGGGTTGCCATCGCGCCCACAACAACGCCAGGCTAAGCCCGGAAACGATGTGCCAAATGCCCCACCATGCGGCAACCAGTGCCATGCCGCCCATGCCGTCAAAAAAACGGAAAATTAAAATCAGTCCTAGTCCGGAGTTTTGTATTCCCGTTTCAATACTGATCGTACGCTGATCGGCCAATCCAAGTCCCGACCATTTGGCGGCAAAGAAGCCCGTAGCCAGCGCCACGGCATTATGGATCAATACCAACACCACCACTTTGCCGATGTGTTCAGTAAAGTGTTGGTAGTTGTTTGAAAACGCCAGCACCACAAATCCCAAAAAGATAAAAATAGAAACCGGCTTTACGCCTTTCGAAAGTACCGCGGCTACCTTGGGCACATAGTGATTGACAGCCATCCCCAACAGCAATGGAATTCCTGCCAGCGTAACAATCGCTCCAATCATGTTCCACGCGTCTAACGAAACCTCTTTTAGCAGGCCAGAGGTAGGCGGGTACAGCCCCGCCCATAAACTCAGGTTGAGAGGGGTGGTTATGATTGCGAGCACCGTTCCCACGGCTGTCAGGCTGACCGACAACGCAGTATTGCCGCGGGCCAGATGCGTTAGAAAGTTGCTGATGTTTCCTCCCGGGCAGGCGGCCACCAGCACCATGCCTAAGGCCAGGCTCGGATGAGGCTGCAAGATCACAATCAGAAGAAAAGTAAAAGCAGGAAGCAAAATGAACTGGGAAGCAATACCCACCACCGATCCCTTTGGATTGTCTTTGAGTCGCACGAAGTCGGCCATCTTCAACTCCAGCGCGACTCCAAACATGATGAACGCCAGAATCCAGTTGAGTAGTTGCAAACTTTCCGGATTGAAATTCAGGCGGATGGCATCCAGGTTGTTCATTGATTGCTAAAATATGAAAAGTTTTCAAACGCCTGTGGTTCGCGTACAGCAGCCGAGACGAAAACACCGGCCCCCGCATCACTGTACTTTCCACCAGTTACCGGTTCCACGTGGGAGACCACCGCGCCTGGCAGCCCGAGTTGGAATGATGCCGCCCCTCCCACGCTTAACGTCGTGATCAAGCAATACTTTCCAGCACTGGCTGGCAGTTAAGCAGAGTAATTGGTTGACGAGAAACCACGCGTGGCTTTCTACGTTATCCCTGCTGGCGCGGTGAATCGTACACCAAGCGGTAGTAGGCTTCCTCGAGGCTGTCGCGCGTTGCAATGAGCAGAAGCAGTAGCAGGCTCACAACAAAAAAGCCGAAACTCTCGGCCAGCACGCTGGCGTACATGCAAAACACAAATGTGCGCACGACTTCGGCCATGAATACCCACCGCTGCTGTTCCAGTAATGCACCACAGTTGATGAGCGTAATTAAAATGAGGGTAACGATGAAGCCTTTATCGCTTGTGCTAAGCGAATTGAAATACAACGTGAACAGGTTGAGTGCAAAGAGTGAGGCCAGCAATTGCAGGTTGAGATAAGCTTTGAACCGAAACGTAGAACGGAACGGTGCCTTTTCGGGAAGGAGTTTCTTCTCCAGTGCCGGACGAATGGACGGATCCAGATCATCCGGCTTACCAAAGATGATGCGCAGCGACTTCCACACGCTGCCGCTGCGCCTGCACGCCTCGGCTAACTCAGCATAATAATGAAAATGCTGCCACAAAAAGCTTTTACTTGTTAGCGGATGGGTGAGGCCATACACCGGCTTTTCTTCTTCCGCCTGAAACGTGCCGAAGAGTTTATCCCAAAACACAAAAATGTCGCCATAGTTTTTATCGAGATACTTGGGATTGGAGGCATGGTGTACGCCATGGTGCGAAGGCGTGATGAAGATGTGCTCCAGCAAGCCGAGCTTGCCGATCACCTGGGTGTGCGTAAAAAAGGAGTAGGTGCCATGCACCACTAAAATGGCAATGACCATGGTAGGGTGAAACCCGGCCAACGGCAGCAAACACCAAAAAACATTGCGGATGACGGCCTGTAGCGTGGTGATGCGGGCGGATACCGTGTAGTTAAACTCTTCGCTTTGATGATGCACAACATGGGCACCCCAGAAGAGATTCACTTCATGGCCGAGCCGGTGATACCAATACCACACAAAATCGGTGGCCAGCAACAAGATTACCCAAACCCACCAGGTCGCTGGAATCTCCCAAATAGCAAAATGTTGAAAAATGTAAAAGTACAAGCCGTAAAAGCTGCCGGTAATGAACAAGTTGAGAAAACGCTCGGCTATGCCCACGGAAATGTTAGCTACCGACCGCTCGTAGGTGATGATGTGATGCTGCTGGCGCCTCCGGGCTACCCAGTACTCTAACCCCAAAAAGAGAAAAAAGGCGGGCATGATGCAGGCGCCCAAAATCAATTCGTAGCTCATGGCACGCGCGGGCGATGGTTTTTGTGAATGTGGATGCAAATATAATCTATAAAATCTATAGACTATATTGATAATAAGCTTATTTTGCACTAACCTTGCGCTCCGGATGGGGTGCAGAAAGCATTTGGTGTCCCGCCAGTACTATTTCCGAAGTTAATGATGACCCGCAAAAATCCATTGCCCTACCATCAACCGTATCTGGATGTAGGCTCCGGATCGGTGGTGTTGCTGCTTCATGGATTATTTGGAAATGTGCAGCAGTGGAAGCCTCTGGTAGAAGCGCTCAAAAGCAACTTCCGGGTAATTGTGCCGCGCTTGCCCTTGTTCGAGTCGCCCGTAGAAAACAACTCGGTGAAGCACCTGACGCAAGTGTTGCATGATTTCCTCGAATGGCACCAACTTACTGATGTGAACCTGGTGGGCCATGCCATAGGCGGGCAGTTGGCCGTGACGTACACGCATCTGCATCCGCACCGCGTAAATCGGCTGGTGCTCATCAGCAGTGCCGGGTTGGCCGAACGTAAGCCATTCATCAATCCGCAAGACCATGTGCATGACTACGATTACGTGCACGATAAAGTGGAGAGCGCCTTCTTCAAGCGTGAATTCGTACCCGAGGATTTTGTGGATGAGATTTACGCTACTGTTCAAAACATTTCCAAGCGCTTGGCGCTGGATCAGCTCATGCGCTCGGCCCGCAACTCGGGCGTGGGCTCTTTCCTGCATAAAATTGATCACCCGGTGCTGCTGGTGTGGGGGCTGAATGACAACGTGCACGTGCCCGAACAAGCGTTACACTTTCACGACTTGCTGCCCAACTCCGAAGTAAAGTTTATTGACGAGTGCGGCCACCTGCCGATGGTGGAACAACCAGCCGTGTTCGTGCAGCATGTAACACACTTTTTAGCAGAGTTGAATCCATTAAAGAACTGGCATGGCTAACACGCATTAGTCAGATTTTTTTTTGATGACAATTTGCACGAAACATAACTTCCTGTACTTTTGATCCGCGTTCATTGCAAACTACTTATCAAGAAAGGCAGAGGGACTGGCCCTGTGAAGCCTTAGCAACCTGAATCATGCAGGTGCTAAATCCAGCTCCGAGTACATCGGAGAAAGATGAGTTGGAAAGAGTTCTGAAACAACAGCAAGCTCTTCTGATTTGTCGGAAGAGCTTTTTTGTTAAAAGCCCTCCGCGCGTTTTTTGGTAAGTGTTCAGCAGCGAAACAAAAACACTAAAAACCAAAAAACACATGTCATTTACCACCGATCTCATTCACAGCATTCCCGTAGATGAAACCACCGGAGCCATTTCCGTTCCCATCTACCAAACCACCACATTTGTACACAGCTCGCCCGGTGTACACCAGGGCTACGATTACACCCGCTCGGGCAACCCCACGCGCAGAGTACTGGAAGACCTTATTGCGCGAGCCGAAAGCGGCACCACCGGTGCTGCCTTTGCCAGCGGCATGGCCGCCATCGATGCCGTTTTGAAACTGCTGAAGGCAGGCGACCACGTCATTGCCGGCACCGATATTTATGGTGGCACCTACCGGTTGCTCACCACCATCTTCAAAAACTTTGGTGTTACCACTACGTTTGTCGATCTCCAAAATGAAGATGAAATCACGGCTGCCATTACACCGGCCACACGACTGGTGTGGGTGGAAACGCCCACTAATCCATCTCTGAAAATTGTAAATCTCCGCGCGGTCGCTGCCATTACGAAGGCCCACCGTATTCTGCTTTGTGTTGATAACACGTTCGCCACACCCGTGGCGCAGCGCCCGATTGAACTCGGGGCCGATCTGGTGGTGCACAGTGCAACCAAATATATCGGTGGCCACAGCGATGTGATTGCGGGCCTGGTGGTGGCGGCTACGGAAGAACTCGGAAAAGAGATCTTGTTTGTTCAAAACGCCTGCGGAGCCGTGCTGAGCCCGATTGAAAGTTGGTTGCTCATCCGCGGCCTCGAAACGCTGGAATTGCGCTTTAAACAACATGCACACAGCGCACAGCACATTGCGGAATTTCTACAGGCGGAAGAATGGGTGAAAGAAGTGTACTACCCCGGCCTGGTTAACCATCCGGGTCATGCCGTGGCTGCCGGTCAGCAGTCGTACTTCGGGGGCATTGTATCGTTCCGCCTGCGCGAAGATTCCTTTGCTGCCGCCAAACAATTTGCCACCTCCACCAAGCTGTTTAAACTGGCCGAAAGCCTGGGCGGGGTTAAAAGCTTAATCGCACACCCGGCCACCATGACGCACGCGTCCATACCCAAAGAGCGCCACATCGACTTTGGCATTACCGATGGTTTGTTGCGACTCTCGGTGGGCCTCGAAGACGCGGATGATCTGATTGCCGATTTGAAAGCCGCTGCCCGCACGTTGCAACCCCAGCGGAACACCGTTTTAAACCATAAACCGGTGGCGCAACCCATCTAGTTCCACGCGTTAACGCGATCAAAAATGTTTCGGTCGAAATTCTGGGCGCTGCTTCCCTTACTGGTGTTTATCGTACTGTACCTGGCCACTTCGCTGGTGCTGAACGATTTTTACAAAATGCCGGTGATCGTGGCATTTTTGATTGCCGCAGTAGTGGCATTTGTGCTCTTTCCGCGAATTTCATTTCACGAAAAGACCGAACACTTTACCCGAAGTGCGGGCGACCCGAACATCATGTTAATGATTTTGATTTTCGTGCTGGCCGGTGCGTTTGCAGGTGTATCGAAAAGTATGGGGGCCGTAGAGGCTACGATTAACTTTGGGATGGCGCACCTGCCGCCCCGCTTTTTGATTGCGGGTTTGTTTCTTACCGCCTGTTTTATCTCGCTATCGCTGGGCACTTCGGTAGGTACGGTCGTAGCGCTCGCACCCATTGCGGTAGGCATGAGCGAGTCTGTGCCAGGCTCGTTGGCCGTGGCGCTGGGTGCCGTAGTGGGTGGTGCCATGTTTGGCGACAATCTTTCGATGATTTCAGACACGACCATCGCAGCCACCCGCACGCAGGGTGTAGAGATGCGCGAGAAATTCAAAGTGAATTTCTGGATTGCGCTGCCACCCGCGCTGCTCACCTTTGCGATTTACTCGTTGGCATCGCCTTTCGACACCGCAGTGCCGGGCGAACATGCGTACTCATTTGTGCGCATTTTCCCCTACCTGTTCGTGTTGGTGGCGGCCTTGGCGGGATTGAATGTGATCTGGGTGTTGATTGCCGGCATTGTGCTCGCAGTAGCCATTGGCCTCTGGCATAGCCATGTCGGCATTTGGCAATTGATCGAATCTATGAACTCCGGCATTGACTCCATGTTGGAACTAAGTGTGCTGTGTCTCATCATCGGGGGCGTAGTAGGTTTGATTCGCCACTACGGTGGCATCGACTACATCCTCACGCACGTAGCCCGAAAAGTGAACGGTGTGCGCAGCGGAGAACTGGGCATTGCGGCCCTCACCGCGCTGGTCAATGCCAGCCTGGCAAACAACACCATCACCATTTTAATTGTGGGCCCGCTGGCCAAACGCATCGCTGACGAGAACGGCATTGAACCGAGCAGAAGCGCCAGCATCCTGGATACGATCTCGTGTTTTGTACAGGGCTTTTTACCGTATGGTGCACAGGTACTGGCCGCAACCGCCATTGCCAGTCAGCAAATAACACCGCTACAGCTCATGACCAATTTATACTACCCGTATTTACTGGGCTTGAGTGCGTTGGTGTTTATTTTTTTTCCCAGAATTCGGGGTCGGACTACCCAGCAAAAAGCCGTCATTAACGGCTATCGATAAACTCGTTAAAGATCGCCTTGGCTGCCGGACTATCAAATAGTGCCGTATGCCCAAATCCCGACACTTCCAAAAATTCCACAAGCTGGCAGTTGGAACAGGCCGCAACCTGTTGTTTAAAGACCGGCCATGAATACATCTGGATGGGCGAGTCGTTCAGGCCCTGTACAAACAGGATGTCGGACTTGAATCCGCTTGTAAAACTCAACAGCGACCGCGCAAAATACGCCTGTGGATTTTCCGTAGTGGTTCCATAAGCCGACCGCAGCGCATTGCACGGAAGACTTGCCTGAACCTGGCCGGACTCCTCAAGTCCGCACCGGTACACCAGATTAAACGGGCCAGGGCCGTTGGCAACAACACCGTGGGTTTGATGGCGGGTGTTGAGTATGGTGGCGATGTATCCGCCCTGCGAATGGCCACCCAAAAAAATCTT
>JBIIVI010000377.1:0-2812 GCA_044339555.1 Cyclobacteriaceae bacterium
AATAACTCTGTAAGAATGCACCATTGTGATGAAAGTCATCGAAGAAAAAATCTGCGATGGGCGCTTGGGGCGAAGACGCACGCAACGCCGGGTGCGCATCGGGAATGGCGGCCGCCGTGTAAAAGCCCGGATACGAAATCCCCCACTGCCCTACTTTGCCGTTGTTGCCTTTCACGTTTTTAATCAGCCAATCGATCGTGTCCCAGGTATCGCTGGCTTCATCAATGGCAATTTTGTTTTTGCGGTCGTTGCCCGGAATGTTGGGCCGCATATTATCGAAAGTACCTTCCGACATCCAGCGCCCGCGCACATCCTGATAGACAAAGATGTACCCATCGTACATCGCGTACTTAGAAGGGCCCAAGGTGCGTTCGTACTTGGTCGGACCGTAAGGGCCCACGTTGTAGCAAGTACGCTGCATCAAGAACGGGTAGGTTTTGGATTTATCTTTTGGCGCGTACACCGTGGTAAACAACTTTACGCCATCGCGCATGGGAATGGACACTTCGGTTTTCTCGTAATGGGTGCGCACGTACACCGAATCGGGCATCTGTGCCCACACCACTCCACCGAAAAGAAGTACAACATAAAGAAGTAATGAACGCTTCATATTTATTTTGATCTGTTGAAAGTGAAAAGTAGGAACTTGCCGCCCGAATCGCAACCCGATTTTTGCAAGCTATGCAGTACGCTTACATTTGCGGCCGAATGAAACGAATTGTCCTGATTTCGCTGATTGCCATCACCAATACGCTCGCGAGGGCACAAGATCAAACCATCATTTCGTTCGGGTCGTGCAGCCGGCAAGATGCACCGGAGCAGCTTTGGAAAGAGGTGATTGCCCAAAAACCCGACTTGTGGATTTGGCTGGGCGACAACATCTATGGCGACTCTAAAGACATGGCCGTGCTGAAGCGTAAGTATGATCAACAAAAGGCCCATCCTGATTACCAACTGCTGCTGCGCACATGCCCGGTTATCGGCACGTGGGACGACCACGATTATGGTATCAACGATGGCGGAAAAGGTTTTGCACCCAAAGCCCAAAGCCAGCAACTGTTACTTGATTTTCTGGATGTGTCCGCCGGCAGTGTCCGGCGCAGTCGCGCGGGCGCGTACAGTAGCTTCCTGCTTGGCAGCGGAGATCGCCAGGTTAAGGTGATCTTGCTAGATACCCGCTACTTCCGCGACACGCTATACCGCGCCCCAGCGCCAGAACGGGGCTACCAGCCGAACCCCACGGGGCAGGTGTTGGGTGAAGAGCAGTGGACGTGGTTGGAGAAAGAGCTGAAAAACAGTCCGGCAAATCTTCACATCATTGGCAGCAGCATCCAATTCCTATCGGCAGAACATCCGTATGAAAAATGGGGCAATTTCCCAGCTGAACGCCAGCGCATGATTAATCTGATCCTAAAACTGAAGCCGAACAGGGTGCTTTTTATCAGTGGCGACCGCCACATTGGCGAAGTTTCCAAGATGCCCGTGCCGGGCTTACCCTACCCGATCTACGACTTTACGTCCAGCGGCCTCACCCACACCTGGCAGGCCGCACGCGATGAAAAGAACCAATACCGTGTGGGTCAGCTCATTGTCGAAAAAAACTATGGCGTGATCCGCATAAACTGGAACAATGTTTTGCCAACGCTGCAACTTGAGCTGTGTGGAAAAGAAAATCAACTCTGGCAAGGTATTCCTGTCCGTTTCGATTAATTTTGCGCTCCCAATAACAAACCAGGCCATGGCCTGTTTCAAGAAGTAACTAATTTTCTAACCAAAATAAACTATGAAGACCACAAAGTCCCTGATCCTTGTAAGCGCTTTTGCAGTGTTTGCAATTATCGTTTCCAGCTGCGGCAATCAGGCAGCCAAGGAAAAAGCTAAACAAGATTCAATCCGTGTAGCAGATTCCATCGCAGCAGCTGAGGCAACCGCCAAGCGCATTGCTGATTCGATCGCTGCATTGCCGAAGCCGATCACGCAATTTGCTATCGGTACTCCTAACCTGAGCACACTGGTAGCTGCTTTGCAAGCTGGCGAGTTGGCTGAAACCCTCAATGGAACTGATGCTTTCACCGTGTTTGCACCTACTAACGATGCGTTTGCAGCTATCCAAAGTACAGTAGATAACCTGCTGAAGGCTGAAAACAAGAGCAAATTGCAAAGCGTACTGAAGTATCACGTAGTTGCAGGCACAGTTAAATCAACCGATCTGAAAGACGGTCAGGAAATCGTAACCCTTCAGGGCGAGAAACTGAAAGTGTCCATTAAAGATGGAAAAGTAATGGTTGGTGGCGCCGAAGTAACAAACCCTGATGTGGCGGTTAGCAACGGTGTGGTACACATGACCAACAAAGTATTCGTTCCTAAGAAGATGTAATTCATTCCCTTGCGGGGATAATTCGGAAGGCCGCCTGCGAAGGCGGCCTTCTTTTTTTAGTTTGCACTAACAAAACTTGCCAACAATAGCCGCAATCACCCATTCGCCGATGAAAGCCGATAAATACACGCTGCCCGTTGGTATTGCCCTCGTCATGGCAAATATGATAGGCACGGGCGTGTTTACCTCTCTGGGCTATCAGGTAGGCCCGCTGCCCTCCGGGTTTACCATTTTGCTGCTTTGGTTGCTGGGAGGCGTGGTGGCCATTTGTGGGGCCATGACCTACGCCGAGATTTCGGTTACGCTTCAACGATCGGGTGGCGAGTACTATTACTTGTCAAAAACCTTTCATCCGCTGGTAGGATTTTTGGCCGGGTGGACGAGCGCCTTGGTAGGTTTTGCCGGAGCCATCTCAGCCGTTGCACTCGCCATTGG
>JBIIVI010000084.1:0-12186 GCA_044339555.1 Cyclobacteriaceae bacterium
CAGGGCTTTTTTCTTGATCTCCTCTAAATTGAATTGTTCTTCTTGTTTCATATGGTGTCAAAGTTAGTGTTTGCCTTACTTTGACACAGTTCACTTTACAGTCTCTCAGACAATTTTTAAACCCCTTTAAGATAACACTTACTTGTTCTCTTAATCCTTCTCTCTCTTCCAAAAAGAGATCAAAAGTGCTCAAAACACAAGTTTTTTTTTCGCTTAATCTTAATATTACTTTTTTCATGGTGGTTGCTTTTGCGCCTTTCCGCTGATTTATAGCCAGCTATTATTTGTTCTTCAGTCCTCCAAACAGCACATTCAGAGTTGTGTCCTTGGGGCGGCAAGAAAATGCGCACTAAATCCCTCGAGTTTGTACGAGTTCGCGCGTCTTAAATGCTTTCTCGATTACATTCAGTCGTGACTTTCGCGGATCGGGCTTGCCAGTGTGTATTTGTTTAGCCGCCTTTTCCAACCTATTTTACATCGAACCATTTTGATTCTTTTCACCTGGCTACTCGTAGCGAGTTGCGAAAAGCCGACCCCTGCTTCGTCCCGCGACCAACTAATCGAAGAAATCAAGCAAGTGGAAGCGCAGTTTAAGGAGGACGTGAAAAAGATGGGCGTAGGCAAGGCCTTTCATCTCTATGCCGATACCAGTGTGGCGATGGTACGCGGTAACGATTCGCTGATTACCGGACGAATGGGGGTAAAAGCGTATTACTCACGACCTGTTTACGATCGGGCTCAAGTTGAATGGGGCCCGGATTTCATTGACGTAGCACAAAACGGTGACCTTGCGTATAGCTATGGCCGCTATCATTGGACTTTAGCCGATAGTACCGGCAAAACAAGCGAATTCCGCGGCCGTTACCTGACCATCTGGAAAAAGCAAGCCGATGGCTCCTGGAAATATGTCTGGGATTGAGAGGTGCCAAAGCGCACCAACCATTGGCACGATCATCTACAAGATTCGTCCGTCTTCCATCGTGATGATGCGCTGGGTACGTTCGGCAAAGTTGGGATCGTGCGTTACAATCAGCAGCGTTTGATGCTGCTCACGGGCTAACTCCTGAAAGATCCCAAAAACGATTTCGCTATTCTTTTTGTCGAGATTACCCGTAGGTTCATCGCCCATGATAATGGCCGGATCGTTGATGAGTGCGCGGGCAATCGCCACCCGTTGCTTTTCGCCTCCTGAAATCTGGTTAGCTGCTTTGCGCGCCAATTGATCAATCTGCAGTTGCCGCAACCGTGCCATGGCCCGCTCCTCTACTTCCGGTCGCGAATACTTTTTCAACTTCAGTCCCGGCAGCATCACATTCTCCAACACCGAAAACTCGCTCAGCAAATAATGAAACTGAAAAACGAAACCGATCTTTTCGTTGCGCACGCGGGCTAGGTCGGCCTCTGACTTATGCACCATCGACTCGCCATCAATCCACACCTCGCCCTCGTAGTCGGTATCCATGGTGGATAACACATACAACAGCGTGGACTTGCCGCAGCCGGATTTCCCTACCACCGACACAAACTCACCTTGCTTCACTTGAAAGGAAACATCACTGATCACCGCTAGCTCTACGGGATCAACAAACTTCTTGCTGATGTTTTTTGCTTCGAGTATGGTGCGCATGTTACTTGCCACGGATAATCACTACGGGATCGATCCGGCTTGCTTTCAGCGAAGGGAACAACCCGGCCAGATAAGTCGTTACCCAGGAAAAAATAATTCCAATCACATAAAACATGGGATCGTAGTTGATCGGATACGTATCCACCGTTGGCAATGCTTCAGTAACAAATGGAATTTGATCGATTAAAGCGGAAAGCAAAAACCCAATCAGCAATCCCGTAAAGCCGCCAAAAATCCCGATCGAGAGGGCGATGAAAAGAAAAATCAATCGCACATCACGCCCCGAAAAACCGGTGGCTTTCAGGATGGCGATGGAATCCATCTTTTCATAGATCATCATATTCAAAATATTGTAGATGCCAAATCCCGCCACCACCAACAGGGTAACACCCACCGCATACGCAATGAGCGTGCGGATAAACGTGCCGGTTTCAAATTGGGCATTGGCCGTTTGAATGTCGATGGCATCCGTTTTATAAATCTGTTGATACTCGCGCGCCATAGCCGGTGCCTGCGCGAGATTTTTTGTCTTGACAGCGATGTCGGTGATGTACGAGGGCGACTTCCCCAAGATTTTTTGCACGGTGTTGAGCGAAGCAAAGCTTTGGGTTTTATCGAAGTCTTGTAAGCCGGATTGATACAAGCCCACTACTTTCAACTGAAATACTTCCCCCAGCGGGGTGGTGAGTTGTACCACATCGCCAATTTGTGCCAGTAGCGTTTTTGCCAGCGGCTTTCCAAGAATGATTGAATTCGGTCGATTCTTCAGATCAGTGTAGCTGCCTTTCACTACATAATCACCAAACGTAAACAGCGCCACTTCCGCATCCACATCAATGCCGTTTACCACGCCGGTGATGCTAACGTTGCCCGAGTTGAAGAACGCCTGGGCCGCTACTTTGGGCGATACGCCCGCTACCCGAGCATCTTTTTGGAGCGAACGAATAATTACCTGACTATTCAAAATCTCCGGCCGAGCCGTAGCGGCCTTCACGGAACGCACAAAATGATAGGCCGATTTAAACTCGGCTACCCGTTGAATGGGCTGCTGACGCGAGGGTTGAATTTCGTTGTACAGCCGAACATGTGCTGTGCGATTCAAGATGAGCCCATCCAGCAGGCCATTAAGGCCTGTCATGAAACTCAGCAGCATGATGAACATGGCAATCGAAAACGTAACGCCAATCGCCGCGATCAGTGTTTGCTTGAGGCGCGCCCGCAACAGCGACAGGGCTATTTCAACAAACAAGGGGAGCTTCATCGCCCGGGTTTTTGAAGAACGTCTGTGGCAGTGAGGCCGCTGATGACTTCCACACGTTGGTAATCTTTTAAGCCAGGCTTGAACGAACGCGTTTCGCCCGACTCCAGCAATACGGTGGTATCGTTAACCAAATAATTGGTCGGAATCGTCAGGGCTTTTTCCTTGTAGTTCAAAAAGATATTTGCCTCGGCTGTCAGGTTGGGATAAAGCGCCGGGGGCGATTTTACGAACGATGCCTCGATCGTAAACAGTTTCGATCGCTCGTTCATGATGGGATTGATTCGCTCGACAACACCTTCCCAGGTTTGCTGGGGGTAACTGCTCAGGCTAACCAGCACGCGCTGGTTGGGCTTCACCCGCGAAACATCCGTTTCATCAATCTCCAATTCCAGGTAGTAGTCACGTGCGGCCCCAATTACCGCCACGGGCGTTTGTGGGTTTACCAGTTCGCCCACTTGTTTTTTGATGTCGTACACGCGGCCGTCCATCCGAGAGGTAATCGTAAAGTCGGAGAGCTGTTGTGCGGCAATACCGGCATTGAGGCGGGTTTGCTCGGCCGCCAGATTGATTTGACGTTGCAATTCGCGGAACCGCGCCAACGCAGATTGGTAGCTGCTGGAAGAATTCTCAAACGCGAGTTGGCGCTGCTCCCATTCAACCTTCGCGCCCACGTTTTGCTGCGACAGATTTTTTTGGCGCACCATCAATAACGAATCGTTTAACGCCCGGGTGCGCGCCACTTGCACGGCTGCCTGCGCTTCGTTTAAGCGATCCTTCCCTTGACTCACCTCGGCAAACCGAGCGGCAATCCGGGCGTTCTCAGATGACAACTGTGCCGATGTGTTCTTAAGGCGCAAAATCGGTTGACCTTTTTTGACCTCCGCTCCTACCGATACCAAAATCTCGTCCACCGTACCGGTAACGGTGGAAAACACATCGTACTGCTGACGACTCTTGACGAAACCCGAGGCGTAGACCGACTCCGTGATGCTTTGTTCCGTGGGTTGGGTCGTTTCAACTTTCTTCTGGCAAGACCCCAGCAGGCACAGCAAGGCAAACTCGATCCAAATCAAACCGCCAGGGGTTGAACGAAAAGCAACAGTTTTCATTTTGGTAAGTTATATTGTAAGTTGAAACAAACCATATGAGTGCTTCATTAATTGACTCCGGACAGCCGAATACTTACGTGTTCATTCCCTTGCTATACGTGGTTTGGGAAGATTCTGTGTTGACCCCAAGCGAGTTACACAGCATTCAGGGTTTGATTGCCCAACAAGAATGGCTGGGCCCGGAAGACCGGCAACTGCTGCAACGCTACCTGAATCCAAAGCACCCACCCTCACCCCAAGAATTCAAGAGCTGGTACCACGAGATTCGGTCTCTGCATGTGGAACCTTCCGACTCGTTGGCGGAAATTGGCGTTCGACTCGCGCACCACCTCGGCAACGGTTTCTTTAAAGGCCTGCCTTCGGCTGCGCTCAACTCCCTTCAGGAAATCGAATCGGTACTGGGCGTGATCAGTGCCGAATCCATCTACCATTTCTATCCGGAACGCAGAAAAACCATCACCGAACAACAAGCCACAGAAAGTGCCTTTTCGGTGGCAGCCATGCAACAGTTGCTGGATGGCGACCAGCAAGAACTGATCAATCGCGTGAAGCGCATCATCAGCGACCCGGAGTTTTTTTATACCGATCCCACCCAATTGGCCAACTACCGCGCCCGGGTGCTGCATTGGTGCCAGTTGCTGGCCGAGCAAGGTTTTGGCTCGTATGCGTATCCCGCTGAGTTTGGCGGAAAAGAAGATTTGGCAGGCTACTTCACCATCATGGAAACCATCAGCTACCACGACTTAAGTCTGGTGGTGAAGTTTGGTGTTCAATTCGGATTGTGGGGCATGAGTGTTTATCTGCTGGGCACGGAAAAACATCACCAGCAGTACCTGAAAGACATCGGCACGCTGGAGTTGCCCGGCTGCTTTGCTATGACAGAAACCGGTCATGGATCCAACGTGCGGGGCATCGAAACCACGGCCACGTACAACCACGTTAACCGAACGTTTACCATTCACACCCCACATCCGCAAGCCCAAAAAGAGTACATCGGCAATGCGGCTTTACACGGAAAAATGGCCACCGTATTTGCCAAGCTGATCATTGATGGAAAAGACTACGGTGTCAGTGCTTTTGTGGTGCCTTTGCGGGATGACAAAGGTCGCGTGTTGCCAGGAGTTACGATTGAAGATTGCGGGCGTAAGCTTGGCTTGAACGGAGTCGACAACGGCAAAATCCGGTTCCAGCAGGTAATAATCCCGAAAGACAATTTACTGGATCGTTTTGCTCAAGTGGATGAAGCCGGAAAGTTTGCCAGCCCCATCGCCAGCGACAACCGCAGATTCTTTACCATGCTGGGTGCACTGGTAGGCGGACGCATCGGCATTCCGCGCTCCGGCTTAAGCGCAGCCAAATCCGGCCTGACCATCGCCATCCGCTACAGCGATCAGCGCACGCAATTTGGGCCGGAGGGCGCAGCCGAGGTACCAATCTTAAACTATCGCACCCACCAACGCAGATTGATGCCGTTGTTGGCAAAAGCGTACGCGCTGCATTTCGCGTTGAAATACGTGACGCAGCGCTACATTCAACGCCAGGAAGACGAGATGCAAGAAATCGAAGCCCTCGCAGCCGGCCTAAAGGCCTATGCCACCTGGAATACCACGCACACGTTGCAAGAATGCCGCGAGGCTTGTGGCGGCAAAGGCTACCTCTCCGAAAACCGAATCGATGCGTTAAAGGCCGACACCGATATCTACACCACTTTCGAGGGCGACAACACGGTGCTGATGCAATTGGTGGCCAAGAGCAGGCTAACCGAATTCAAACAGACGTTCAGTAATATGAATGTCTTCGGATTTATGAACTATGCCGCGCAGGTGGCAGGCACCAGCATCACCGAAATGAATCCGTTTACCACGCGCGATACAGACGAAGAACACTTACTCGATTTTGAATTTCATTTGAACGCCTTCCGCTACCGCGAGAAAGATATTCTGACTTCTGCCGCCAAACGCCTGCGCAGACTCATTCAAGAGGGCATGGATTCGTTCGATGCGTTTAATGTCTGCCAACATCATTTGGTAGAAGTAGGCCAGGCGTATGTAGAGCGGATTATTCTGGAGCAGTTTCAACTGCAAGTGCAGCAAACAAACGATCCGCACCTGCAACAAACCCTCACCAAACTCTGCCAGCTTTTTGCCCTCCACCATTTCGATGAACACAAAGGCTGGTACCTGGAAAACGGCTACATGCAAGGAGCTAAAACCAAGGCCATCCGCAAGCTGCTCAATCAACTGTGTTGGGAAGTTCGAAAGGATGCAGTGCCGTTGGTGGATGCATTCGGAATTCCGGAAGTGTGCCTGGCTGCACCCATAGCAGCGCGGGTGAGTTAAGCCATGGCCCGTAGCGCAGCCACGAATTGATCGAGCTCAGCCGGCGTAGTGTACACGTTTGGGGTAATGCGGCAGCCTTGCACACCCTGGCCATCAATGGCTACTGTCCAAATCTTGTATTTCTCCAGCAAGGTCTTCGCCATGTCCGCCGGTTTCATGTTTCGAATGCCCACGTTGGCAATGCCACAGGCGCGGGCCGGATCTGCCGGGGTGTTTACCACAATGTTCTTCATCTCACGCACGCGGCTCGTCCAATAGGTTTGCAAAAAGCGAAGCCGTTCTTCTTTACGTTCTGCACCCAGCGTGTAGTAGTAATCAATCGCATCTACAATCGCCAAATCGGTGGCCACTGGATGTGTTCCGGTATGAGCCAGGTGCGTGATATCTTCTTTCAGGTTCCAGTCCGCCATCAAGGCCCACAATCCCGCCTGTTTGTCTTTGCGCACGTATAGCAGGCCCGCACCCAGCGGCGTACTTAACCATTTGTGCAAACTGGCGCCAAAATAATCGCAACCCAAATCCGGAATTGAAAACCGAAGGTGCGCAAAACTATGCGCACCATCTACTAATACTTCCACGCCGCGCGCGTGAGCCATGTCGCAAATTTTTCGAATCGGCAAGATTTGCCCGGTGATGTTTACCATGTGGCTGACCAATAACAGTCTGGTCTTGGGCGTAATCGCATTTTGATACAGCTGAACAATCTCTTCGTCTGACGCTGGCAGGTTGGGCACCGACACCACTTTTCGCACAATGCCGTAGCGCTTCTCCATCAACTTAAACATGTTCACGATCGACCCGTAATCTTGTTCGGCCATGACGGCCTCATCGCCCGCTTGCCAATGCATGCCGTTGATGACCGTATCGAGCGACTCGGTTGTGTTTCGCGTGAGGGCCAGTTCCTCGGGTGCGCAGCCCGCCACCGAAGCCAGCCGCTCAATCACTTTCTTTTTGTTGTCGACTTGCACAGTGCGCATGTAATACGATCCTTCGCGGTTCACTTCGCGAATGTGGCGGATGTAGGCTTCGAGCGTTGACTGGGGGATAAAGCAGTAGTATCCGTTCTCGAGATTAATATAATCCGGTTTCAATACGTACTGCCCACGCACGCCTTGCCAAAACGCCTCATCTTGGGCCAAGTCGGGCGCTGCTACCGTATCATGTTTGGCTACCCAGGCGGCCAGTGCCTCGGTGGCGGCCAGTCCACCCAAGCTAAGGGCCGCGGTTTTTCTCAGAAAGGTTCGCTTATTCATCGGAACAAGGTACTAAAATCAATTCCTTGCTAAAAGAACATGGATTGAGCAAGGCGATAGGTGTTCGCGTGCGCTTCAATGATTTCGCGGATGTCCGAATACCCGCCGCCCATGCAAACCACCAACGGAACCCGCGCTTGCTTGGCTGCCTGCAACACCAATCGATCGCGCTCCAGGCAACCCGAGCGCGTGACAGCCAGCTTGCCAAGTTTATCCGTGGCTAAAATATCCACACCCGCTTGAAAGAACATAAAGTCGGGAACAACTTTTTCCATGAGGTTTTCCAGATTGGATGCTAGCGTGTGCAAGTAAACGGCATCGGTGGTGCCATCTGGTAATCCAATGTCTAAATCCGATTTTTCCTTTTGTAACGGATAATTGTTGGCCCCGTGCATGCTAAACGTAAACACCCGCGGCTCGTGCTGGAAAATCTGGGCTGTCCCGTTTCCCTGATGGACATCCAAATCAACAATCAGAATTTTTTTTGCTAATCCGGAATCAAGCAAGTAGTTGGCGGCAATGGCCTGATCGTTCAGCAGGCAGAAGCCTTCACCCCGGTTGGTAAAGGCATGGTGGGTGCCACCGGCGATATTGAAACTGATGCCAAACCGGATTGCATACAGACAGCATTGTAGCGTGCCTTCAGCGATGGTGACTTCCCGATCTACCAAATGCATGCTTTGAGGAAACCCGCTACGCCGCTCCTCCCCGGGACTAAGTTGAAGATTTCGCAGTCGCTGCCAATAGGCGGCTTCGTGGGTGCGCAGAATCCATTGTAACGCGAGCGGCTCCGGCTCGAAAAAGTTACTGGCCTGCACCGTGCCTTCGTGCAGTAACTGCTGCGGCAACAACTCGTACTTGCTCATCGGAAAACGATGATGCGGCGGAAGCGGCAAAATGTAATTTGTAGCCCAAGCAAGCTTTAACACAGGAGCAAATAAAAAGGCGTTGCGAATTAAACCCGCAACGCCCCGTTTGGTTCTTGAAAGTTAGCGATCAATGCTCATGATGCTCGCCGTGGCCACCGTACCATGCTTCCTGGATTTTGTGGAAGTGGTCGTGAACTGCGTTCAGGCTGTTGCCGATTTCCTCATCGGTGGCACCTGCCTTGATTTGATCGGCCAGCGCACGTGTATCGGTTTTCAATTTCTCCAACATCGCCTTCACAGCTTCGTTGTTTACTTTTTCGGGAAGCTGGGCGGCTGCCCACTTTTCTGCATCGGCAGCAAACTGCTCAGCAGAAGCCTTGATAGGCGCCAGGTTAGCAGAATCCTTGTAAGGATGAAACATATCGGCCATGAACAAATGGAAGGAATCCAACTCCGCCCAATCAGCTTGTTCTTCGGTGGCGGTCTCGGTGGCGGTCTCGGTGGCGGCTTCTTGCTTAGGTGCACATGCTACCGCTAAAATCAACAGCAACGCCCAACCAGCTATTAAACGATTCACTTTTTTCATGTGTTTATAATTTTTTTGTTTAAGGTCACCCCGCCTTATGCGGGGCCCATGCAGATTTATCATTCCATTTGGCTGCTTTGCTGATGGGCATTTCATATTGAATTTGATTTTTGAATCGGCAAATGTAAAACTTCTGCGCGTCTCTAAAAACAGCGCGAAATCTGGTCTACTAGTAAAAGCTTACTGATGGCGTTTTACCATAATCGCTGATTTTTTACTAAATCTCGCTTCATCTATTCTTTTTCCTCGGCCCGTACCTGCGCCAGTTCTCGAGGTACTTTACGGCACGCGCCAACCAGAGGAAATAAAGCGCTACATATAGCAGCACCGTCATAATCCAAATCACCGCCAAGTTGAACGTCAGTGTATCGAATTCGCGGCCGCCAAAGTGTTTTACGGGACTGTAGAAGTTCGAACGGAAATCAAAAACGTGGCGCGGACGTTGTTCTTCGTTATAGACGGAGTAGATTTTCTGAACCAGTTCGCCTCGCCACTCCACGATGCGGGTGGGTGTCATTTGGTTCTCGGTCATTTCCTTTACCTTCTCGTTCACATACCGCATCCGTGCCCGGTTAAACTGGGCCATTTTCTCAGGTGTATCCGTAAAGCTCTTCATCAGCTTATCGCGCTCCTCGGTGCTTTGGGCGATGCGTTGGCGGTACATACGATCCAACACAGAAAGAAAATTTGCTGCCTCTCGGTAGGCCAATGAATCGAACGTGCCAGTTTCCAGTTGCCTGTAGTTGGGGTAGCTGGCAATACCCACTGTGGCCAGTTCACGCTCAATCTCCGTCCGCACAATTTCCAATTGCCGCTTCACGGGGTTGCTTTCAGACCGGTCGTTCCATCGGGTGGGCTGGGCTAGTACAAACTCCAGCTTGGTGGTAATTGCCGGCAGGTAATACAAACGTTTATATTCAGCCTGGGCAATTCGCTGATCCAATCGATAGAAATTTCGCTCTAACGGATTGTCTTTAAACTGTGTTACCATAAACGCCTCAAAGGCCCAACGAGAGGCCATCATCTCGCCAAATACCGGAATACCTTTTGGCGTACCCACGCGTGGATTGAACTTGTCGAAACTGATCACCACCCCGCTGAGCAAAAGCTGCGGAATGATCAACAAAGGGATCAAAATATAAATCGTAACCGCGGAATCAAATGCGCTGGAAATATTCAACCCCAAGACGTTAGCAAAACAAGACACCGAAAACAAAATGAACCAGTACCGATACTCCGTGAGCGGGATTTCCAGAATGAGATTTCCTACCAGCCAAAAGGCAAATGTTTGGATGGCCGAGAGCGTAAACAAAATCACCACCTTCGAAAACAGGTAACCGCCCCGACTGAGGTGCAGAAACTCTTCCCGCTTCAGAATCTTGCGGTCGCGAAAAATCTCTTCAGCCGAAATAATCAACCCCACAAACAGGGCCACCACCACGCTCATAAAAAAATACACCGGCACATTTTCATTGTGAAAGAATGTGTATTCAGCCGTATCGGAGCTAAGCGCATCATAGTACTTGCAGAAATAGGCAATGAATAGCGCCAAAACCGGAGCCAGCAAAAGGTTCACCACCACGTATTGGTCATTGGCCAGCTTGGCCATCACATCCCGCCGCACAAACACCCGCCACTGCTGAAAGGCTGACGGCAGTTGTTGGATGCCCTTCAATATATTGGTGGATTCGTTGACCCTCGGGATTTTGATTTTTTGTTTGAAGTATTGATACCATTGCCCCGGCGAAATCTTACGCGTATGGGTAAAGCGGCCATACTCATCCACTACCCGGGTTTCGATGATATTAAAGATTTGTTCGGGATTGATGTTTCCGCACTCCGGACATTGGCTCGGCGTGCGGTTAGCCGCATTAATGATTTCCTGAAAGTAGTGAACCGATTCCACCGGATTGCCGTAGTAGATCTGAAAGCCGCCCACGTCCAGAATCACCAACGTATCAAACATTTTGAAAATTTCGGATGAAGGTTGATGAATCACCACAAACACCATCTTACCCCGCAACGAAAGTTCTTTTAGCAGGTCCATGATGTTTTCTGAGTCGCGCGATGAGAGCCCAGAGGTAGGTTCGTCTACAAACAAAATCGTGGGTTCACGCAACAGCTCGAGGCCAATATTGAGGCGCTTCCGCTGCCCGCCACTAATCGTTTTGTGCAAGGGTGAACCCACTTTCAAATCCCGAATTTCGGACAGGCCAAGGCTTTGCAACACCTTGAGCGTCCGTTCCTCCAGTTCATCGGCCGACTTATTACCAAAGCAAAGGCGGGCCGCAAAGAAAAGATTCTCGAACACGGTCAACTCTTCAATCAGCAAATCATCCTGCGGCACGTAGCCGATTACGCCTTCAAGTTGAGTGCTGTGTTTGTGCACGTCAATCCCATTCACGAGCACACGGCCACTGGAGGGTTTCTCGCTGCCGTTAAGAACGTTGAGCAAAGTAGACTTCCCCGAGCCACTGGCCCCCATCAACCCAATCAGCTTGCCGCCGGTTTCGGCCAACGTAATGTTTTGCAAGCCCGCCCTACCCGACTTGAAGTGATAGAATAAATGTTCGGCCACCAGCGAAACTTCGCTGCCTACATCATCTTTCAGGAATTTCCCAACAATGTCGCTGTAGTAAATCGAATCAATCTTGTTACCTCGAATGGTGCTGCCGGTGGGAAAAACATCCACCTTTCGGCTTTTCAGCGCCAGACCATTTAACGTGAGGCTGGAGATACCCAGGTATTTGATATAGTACGACTCTGCCTCCGGTAAGCGGAGGATGGCGATCAGGCCGGTTAAGTTCTTCGATACGATTCGCGGTCCCGGGTGCTCAACAGTATCCGCGCCTTCATCGATGATCAAGATATTGCGGGACGCAAGTTCCTCAATGTCCTGGCCCACCACAAAGGCACGCATCGCCTGCAAGTCCTTCATTGGGATGCGCAGCGCCTCGCCAATGTAAAATATCAAATTGCTCTGCCGCTCGGAAAGCTCGCCATCGGCAAACACCAGCTCAATAATCTTGATTACCAACACGCCTTTTTGCTGCATGGTAAGCGCGGTGTTAACCTGCTTGGCGATCTTCATGATCTGCGCCCAGTCGTCTACAAATTGCTGAGTTTCCTCGTCAAGACCCAG
>JBIIVI010000314.1:0-3835 GCA_044339555.1 Cyclobacteriaceae bacterium
CGTCTGACTACGAATATCGCGAACGGTGTTGAACGCGGGGCGGCTGGCTGCGGGCAGTTGATTATTGAAGTCGTATAAAATGAAATGGTGACTGTTAGCCCGCATCTTGATTTCGAACCGGTTTACGTAAGCAGCAGCGATATTTCCCAATCTTTTATACACGAAAAACTCGCGCTCGAACTTGGGGTCAATCGTGAAGGGGTCTAACTTTAATTGAAAACCTTGTCCGGCCGGAGGCGGAGCAAGGGCTTCAAATCGCGTATTATCCAAACGCGTGGTGTCGTCTAGTAACTCTCGGTCCACTACATCCCCTTGAAAGGGTGCACCCGCTTCAATCCACCTGCGAATAAATTCAATCTCGCTATTAGTAAGTGGCCGCAAGCCGAGGGGCATGAGATTTCCATAGTCGGTGCTGGAATGGTGATCCAGTGGCAGGAGTTTATGAAACAAAAGGCTTTGATCGGATTTGAAGGGCTTTACTAAAAGCAGTCCATCGCGGAGCGCATTGGCATTTTTTGGTGGGCGATTAATAAGTTGGTCGTAGGCAGCGGAGCCCGTCAGAATAAGTCCGTGTTGCTGAAAAGAAGGATCCGATGTGGAAGCATGGCATCCGGAGATCGCACAATTCGTTTCCAGCATTTTTGTTTGAATGATCGCGAAGGATGATTCGCCTTCCTCCTCACGCGTGCATCCGATCAGCACAGCGATAAGCAACAATCCCGCGAAAAAGCTCGATTTCATTTTTCGAAGATAGAGTTTTGGGCGTTGGTTGAAAAACTTTGTTGATTACGATTGTTTCGCATAAATCAACCGATTTTTCCCGCTCAAATCCTTTTTTAGGGTCACATCGGTGAAGTTTGTCTGCTGAAATAGGTGTACCGTTTCCGGGCCGAGGCGTTCATTTATCTCCACATAGATTCGGCCTCCTGTTTTCATGACCTGGCTAGCAAAAAAAATCAGGCGTTTGTAAAAGATCAGAGGGTCGGTAGCAGGTGCAAACAAGGCGTGCGCAGGTTCGAATTCTCGCACCCGGAGCGCGAGTGACGCGGCTTCTTCGGGTGCGATGTAGGGCGGATTACTCACCAACACATCCACCCCGGTAAACGGAATCGTATTGCTTTGTAAATCGTGTTCGAGGAAATTTACCGCTGCGTGGAGTAACTCTGCATTGCGTTTTGCAACCTGCAAACTGGCGGCACTTATATCGGTGCCGAAGACCCGCCAACTGGGGCGTGCCAACGCCAACGTAACAGGAATACAGCCGCTGCCGGTGCCCGCATCCCATATTGTAAGGTCGGGAAGGCATTCCACTTCCAGAATCCAACTCACCAGCTCCTCGGTTTCCGGGCGTGGTATTAGCACTGAAGAATCGACAAAAAAAGGCCTGCCATAAAACCACGCTTCTTCCACCACATATTGAACCGGCTCGTGTTGATTGATCCGGTTGAGCATTATTTGAAGGAGTTCGGGATTGAAGTGGAGCGGACGTGCAGAAGAGCGTTGTGGTACACCGCCTACTAGTTTTTCGATCAGTACTCGCGCGATGGCGGCCTTTTCTTCTTCGGGCTCAGGCAGGTGGATGCCCTGCACTACCTCGTTGAAAAGTTCTTTGTAATTCACAGCGGTTAGTGATCTTTGCAATGTTACACAAACCGAATGACACCAGACGAATCCTACATGCTGCGAGCCTTGGAATTGGCAGGACGAGGTGCCGGCATGGTAAGCCCGAATCCGCTGGTGGGTTGCGTGATCGTTTATCAGAATCGGATCATTGGCGAAGGGTGGCATGCGCGTTTTGGTGGCCCGCATGCAGAGGTTAACGCGATCAAAGCTGTGACGGAACGCGATTTGTTGCGCGACAGCACCGTGTATGTGAATCTGGAACCCTGTGCCCACATCGGTAAAACGCCCCCATGTGCGGACTTGCTCATCCGCGAAAGCGTGAAAGAAGTGGTGGTGAGTAACATTGATCCCAATCCGCTGGTGCAAGGGCGTGGTTTACAAAAATTGGAGGCAGCGGGTTGCCAGGTGCGCACAGGTATTTTAGAAAGGGAAGGGTGCGAAGTCAACAAACGGTTTTTTACATTCATTGAAAAGAAGCGGCCCTATATCATTCTGAAGTGGGCACAAACGCTGGATGGCTTTATTGCGCGCACGAATTACGAGTCGAAATGGATCAGCACTGAGTTCAGTCGGCAGTGGGTGCACCAATGGCGCAGTGTGGAAGATGCGATCCTGATCGGCACTAAAACAGCCGCACACGATAATCCGCAATTATCTGTGCGCGACTGGAACGGTCGGCAGCCGGTGCGTGTTGTGCTCGATCGCTTTTTGCGTTTACCGGAGAGCTTGCAGGTGTTCGATGGCACGCAAGTAACGCTTTGTTACAACGTGCTCAAGCACGAAGAACAAGGCCACGTAAAGTGGGTGCGTGTGGATGAAGAGAACTTTTTGAAAAATGTGATCGAAGATCTTTATCAGCGGCACATTCAATCCATTATCGTGGAGGGCGGCACGTTTACGCTGCAACAGTTTTTCGATGCGGGTTTGTGGGACGAGGTGCGTGTGTTTGAATCGACCCGCACGTTTGGTAGCGGCATTCACGCGCCTACTTTTTCGGGAAAGCTGGTTTCGGCCACGCAACAAACCGGTGATTGGCTGCGGGTGTGGCTTCCTCTTTAAAATCGAAGGACGAGCCCAACCGAGGTGCCTTTCCAGATCAATCCCAGCTGCAATCGGGCAGAAGCTTTTTGGTTGTATAAATCGATGGCCTGCGAAGCCAGAGAGCGATACCGGTATTCGAACGGGAGTGATACCGCCAAGAGCGCTCCCCCCGCAAGCGCCACATTCGTGTCAAACTCGCCATTTAGCAGAGAGTTTACAATTGCAAAAGCAAGTACCGCACCACCCAGGGCACCGACGGTGCTCGCTGCCGAACTGTTCGTGCGCGCTTTGCGAAACAACTCGTACGCATTGGGCTCTTGCAACAACAGCTGTTTTACCTGCTGCGAACTGATGATCAGGGTATCGTACTCAAACCGCACATTGCCGAAGGTTTTGTACAATTGGATTGGTTTACGTTGCGCCCACACACTCCCGCTTATTGCTACGAGGAGAGAAACAAGGCCAAGTAAAAGAAATGACCGCGCAAGCCGATCGAAGAGAGAAGTCATGTTAAACGAGTCGCTTGGCTACTTCATTCCAGTTTACCACGCTCCACCAATTGGCTACATACTCGTTGCGCTTATTTTGATATTTCAAATAATAGGCATGTTCCCATACATCCAAAGCCAACAGAGGAGTGCCTTTCAAATCGCTGATGTCCATCAGGGGATTATCCTGATTGGCGGTCGATCCTATTTTGAGAGTGCCGTTGTCGTTTACAAGCCAGGCCCAACCAGAACCAAAGCGCGTCATGGCGGCTTGTGTGAAGAGTTCTTTGAATTTGTCAACACTTCCAAATGTACCGGCCAGGGCATCGGCCAATTTTCCAGCGGGCGGTGTTGCGGCGGGCGAGGCAGTCATCACTTGCCAAAAGAAGTTATGATTCCAGGCACCGCCACCGTTATTACGGGCTTTAGCCGATAGTTTGGAAGTACTGTTAAAAAAATCAAACTCGGTTGATGCCGTGATTCGCTCGGCAGCGATCGCATCGTTTACGTTTTTAATGTAGGCAGCGTGATGGCGCGAGTAGTGGATTTCCATCGTCATCGCGTCAATGGAAGGCTCTAGTGCTGAGTAGCCATAGGGCAGAACCAGTTGTGTAAACTGAAATGCAAACGATTCAGTTGGTAAATTCCAGGCATGGGCGTTCAACGCGATCTGGGTGCCAATG
>JBIIVI010000170.1:0-8216 GCA_044339555.1 Cyclobacteriaceae bacterium
CACAGTTGCTTTCAAGCCCTGCATCATAAACGCTCTTCTACTCACATTTTCTTTCATTTCTGTTGGTTTTGGTGATGGAGGTGCAAGAACCGAAATTAAGCCAAAATTATTAGCTTGCACAACCCTAAAACCTAAACCATGAGCGAGATTTTGTACGACTCTGTTCCTGCTCTTGATCTAACCGACTTTACAAGTCAGGATCCCGCACGAAAGCAGCGGTTCGTGAACGACTTGGGAGCGGCCTACCAGAACATCGGCTTTGTTGCCATCCGGGGGCACTATCTCACTGGTGAGTTGACTGCGCAGTTGTATGAGGCGATCAAACGTTTTTTTGCCTTACCCGACGCGGTCAAGCAGAAGTATGAAATCGCAGGTCTGGCGGGCCAGCGTGGTTACATAGGGAAAGGCAAGGAGCACGCCAAGGGCCGCAACACAGGCGACTTGAAAGAGTTCTATCATGTGGGTCAGATGGTGGAGGGGCCGGATCCGATTAAAACTGAATACCCCGAGAACGTATGGCCGAGTGAACTCCCCGAGTTCCAGAACATTGCATTAGAGGTTTACCGGCGTTTGGAGAAAACGGGCGTAGAGATGTTGCGAGCTATCGCTTTGTATTTGCAATTGCCGGAGAATTACTTTGATGCCAGGGTGAAGCACGGCAACAGTATTCTGCGACCAATCCATTACTACCCGATTGAAGATCCATCCTCGGTACCGGACGATGCAGTGCGGGCAGCCGAGCATGGCGACATCAATCTGATTACGCTGCTCATGGGGGCCAGTGCAGATGGATTGCAGGTGTTGCGAAGGGATGGCAAATGGATCCCCATCACAGCGTTGCCCGATCAGCTTGTGGTAAATGTGGGCGACATGCTGGAACGGCTCACCAACAAAAACTTAAAGTCTACCATCCACCGCGTGGTGAATCCGCCGCGGCATTTGATGAATACACCACGCTACTCCATTCCGTTCTTCATGCACCCACGTAGCGAAATGAGCTTGGCAGCCCTGCCCAACTGCGTGGATACCGAGCGGCCCAAGCTGTGGGACGATATTACGGCCGGTGAGTTTTTGAATGAACGCCTTCGCGAGATTGGATTAAAAAAGTAAGTCGTGGTTCAGCGCATTCGCTCTTTTATTTTTTTAAAAGACGTAGCCTACCTATCGCTAACTTCTTTTGGCGGCCCGCAAGCGCACCTGACGCATTTCCAGAAGCGACTCGTGACCAACCGGGCGTATCTTTCGGAGTCGGAGTTGCTAGAGTTGAATGCCGTTTGTCAGGTACTGCCGGGTCCGACTTCCACGCAAACGCTGTCGGCTGTGGGTTATCGTCTGGGCGGTCCAAACCTTGCGTACCTCACGTTGTTGATTTGGATGTTACCGTCCCTAGTGATTATGACGGCCGCGGGCATTTTAATTGCCAATTTTGACGCGAAGGAGATTTCATTGTCGTTTACACGCTTCATTCAGCCTATGGCGGTGGGGTTCATTGCCTACACGGCTTACTCAATCGGTTTAAAAACAGTAAACACATGGGCTGGTTTTGGTATCATGCTGGCAGCGGCACTGGCATCGTATCTGATCAAAACACCGTTTGTTTTTCCGATTACACTTTGTATTGCGGGAGCAATTACTGCCTTCAATTACAAACGACATCCACGGCAGGAGAAAAAGAAGTTAGAGATCAAGTGGGCCAACTTCGCCTTGTGGGCGGGAGTATTTATTCTAGCTGCCGTTTTGGGTGGTGTAACGAAAGCCTTGCCAGTGCGTTTATTTGAAAACTTTTATCGTAACGGCAGTTTGATTTTTGGCGGGGGACAAGTGTTAACGCCGCTGCTGTTTACCGAGTTTGTGCAATACGCCCCCAAGCAGTATTTATCTTCCGAAGAATTTTTGTCCGGATATGCCCTGGCGCAGACGGTTCCCGGACCTGTGTTTTCGTTTGCTTCCTACATTGGGGCGCTAGCCATGCGGGAATATGGAGTTGGCGGTGAGATTTTGGGCGCCATTATGTCGGCAGCGGGCATCTTTTTGCCCGGCACTTTTTTGATCTTCTTCATGATTCGGGTTTGGGAGAGTCTAAAGAAATTTCGCCCCATTCGGGCTTCGCTTGAAGGAATCCTCGCAGCTAATGTCGGGCTCGTGGGGGCTGCGGCGGTTTTGCTTTTTCAGCCACTCCCGGATAGCGTTATCAACTATGCATTAACGATCGGAACCTTCTGCTTACAACTGTTTACGAAGTTACCCAATTGGGCTATTATTCTGGGCGGACTGCTTTTGGGTATCGTGATTGGTGCCTGAGATTCCTTAATTTTGCCCCATGCAAGTTGTAACCACTCCCATCGAAGATCTGGTAGTTTTGGAGCCGAAAGTTTGGAAAGATACGCGCGGTTTTTTTTTCGAGTGTTACAATAAAAACACGTTCCGGGAACTTGGCGTTGATTTGGAATTCCTGCAGGACAACCAGTCATTTTCATCCAAGGGAGTGCTTCGTGGTCTTCACTTTCAAAAACCGCCTTACGCTCAAGTTAAATTGGTGCAAGTTCTTCGAGGTGAAGTGATAGACGTAGTGGTTGATCTGCGGCTACAAAAACCAACCTTCGGTAAGCACTATAAAATTCATCTTTCGGCAGACAACAAGAAGCAACTGCTTGTCCCAGCCGGTTTTGCGCACGGGTTCTTGGTGGTCAGCGAGTACGCTCACGTTCTTTATAAATGCAGCCAGTTCTACAACGCACAATTCGAGAGCGGCATTCGCTTTGATGATCCGGAATTCAACATCCAATGGGAACTCCCGACTGATCAACTAATCATTTCAGAAAAGGATCTACGGCAACCGTCCTTCGCGGACTATCGTAAGAATCCGTTTTTCTAGCCTATAAAATATAGTCAGTACTTAAGAAGCCTGATTCGCGATTGCGGATGATGGTATTAATGATTTGCTTGTTTGAATCCGTTGCCTTAGTTGCCACCAGCGTGCGGATTGAGAACACACGCAAGGCGTCTGCTACCGATAGTGTTCCTTCTGCGCTGTCTTTACGGCCGTTGAATGGAAAGGTATCCGGCCCGCGCTGACTTTGGGTATTGAGATTGATACGCCCTACCTGATTGACAAACGCATCCATTAGGCGTGCAACGCGCGCGGAGTCGTTGCCAAAAATACTTACCTGCTGTCCGAAGTTTGAATTAACCACATAACGAATTACTTCTGCATCATCATCAAAAGCCGCAATCGGCACTACCGGCCCGAATTGCTCTTCGTGGTAAACTGCCATTTTTTCATTTACCGGATATAAAACCGCGGGGTAAAAGAACGTATGCGCTACAGTACCGCCCTGCTCGTTTATTACACGGGCTCCGTGCTGTTGAGCGTTGGCCACCAAACCAGTCAGGTAATCGGTTTTGCCGGGCTCGGGCAAAGGAGTTAGACTCACACCCGCTTCCCATGGCATTCCTTTTTTCAGGTTTGCGAGTGCGGCCACAAATTTTTCAACAAATGCATCCGCAATGCTCCGATGTACAAACAGCAGCTTCAATGCAGTGCAGCGCTGTCCGTTAAATGAAAGCGAACCGGTCAAGCATTCGGCTACAGCATTTTCAAGGTTGGCATCGGGTAAAACAATCGCGGGATTTTTTGCATCCAACCCTAAAATAGATTTCAGCCGGTGCGGCTTGGGATGTAGTTTCTTCAGATCGTTCGCTCCCTTGTTCGTTCCGATAAACGCAAACACATCAATTTTTCCCGTTTCCATTAGTGCGCCCACCGTTTCGCGCCCACGGCCATAAATGATGTTAACCACGCCGGGTGGAAAGCTGTCGCGAAAAGCCGCCAGCAATGGTTGAATCAAGAGAACACCAAATTTGGCGGGCTTGAAAACTACCGCGTTACCCATGATCAAGGCCGGAATCAGGGTGGTAAATGTTTCGTTTAGCGGATAATTGTAAGGCCCCATACATAGCGCAACCCCCAGTGGAACGCGTCTAATCTGGGCCATGAACCCTTGCTCTTCCACCAGCTTAGCAGCATTTCGATCCAGATCTTTTAATGCACGAATCGTGTCAACAATATAATCGCAGGTGCGGTCAAACTCTTTTTCTGAATCTTTGAGCGTTTTTCCGATCTCCCACATCAGCAATCGAACTACGTCGGAACGTTTTTCGCGCATCTGCTTCAAAAAGTTCTCCACGTGAGCGATGCGGTCGGCCACGCTCATCAAAGGCCAAACGCCGTGCCCCAAATCGTAGGCGCGCACGGCAGCATCCAGTGCCTCGAGTGCCTCCAGCTTGGTGAGCAAGGGCGTGCTGCCGATAGCTTTGGGCTGAAAGCCGTCAGTAGTTTTGAGATATACTGGGCTATATACCGTGTTTTGAGTGCCGCCCCAGCGTTTTAAAACTCCGCCAATCAGGTACTCACGTTGTTCAAGAAAGGCGGGTAACTGCTGCTCTTGTGGTATCTGCTCCGCAATGGGAAAAAGGTCATGAAGAAATTCAGTCATGGGATTCGCTTTGAATAATTTTTACGCCAGAAGAAGTGCCGAGGCGGCTGGCTCCGGCCTCCAGCATGGCAATCGCTTGTGCCCGCGTCTTGATTCCGCCCGAGGCTTTCACGCCCACTTCCGCAGGCACGGATGCCCGCATGATCTTTACATGTTCCACCTGCGCGCCCTGGCTGGCAAAACCCGTACTTGTTTTTACAAAGTCCGCGCCAGCATCGGCTATCAGTTTGCACGCACGCACGATTTCTTCCTCGTTTAAATAGGCGGTTTCAATAATCACTTTCAACAGACCATGCTGCTCATGTACCCACTTGCTGCATTTAGCAATTTCAATTTTCGTCCATGGCAAACCTGTTTTAAACGCGCTGATGTTCATGACCACATCAACCTCTTCCGCGCCATGGTCCATCACACGCTGGATATCATCTAATTTGGTTTCGGTAAGTTGATAGCCGAGGGGAAAGCCGGCCACTGTTACGAGGCGCACGGGAGCAGTGCCAATCTCCCGTTTGGCACGCTTCACCCAAAAGGGTGGCACACAAATGCCGTAAAACCCAAACTCTTTCGCTTCGGCAACGAGTTGATCAATATCGTGCACCGTAAGTGTCGGACTTAAGTTTGTATGTTCAATCGCGGCTGCGATATCTATTGACGTCATAAGCTTCGAAGATAATGATTGAAAAGATATTGTGCGAACCGGTTGCTGAACGACTTGCTTGGTGGTTTGCTAGGAAACTCGCGCCTTGTTTTGCCGACAACGATTGCTGCAATAGACGACATCTGCCCAAACGCGTGCCCATTTCTTTCGCCAAGCGAACGGCCGCTTGCAAACAGGACAGATTTTCTGGGGTAGGTTTTGTTTTTTTACGCCGTTCATTTTTTGAAAAACAATACGATCGGCTGATGGTTTTTTAAAGGAGTGATAAAAGATGACATCATTCAGCGGATCATTGAAATGGCGTGGGAAGACCGAACGCCATTCGAAGCTATTCGCGCACAATTTGGCTTTTCTGAATCGGAAGTGATTGTTATCATGCGTCGGCAATTGTCGCCCAAGGGTTGGAGGCGCTGGCGCAAACGTGTTTCTGGTCGGGTTACAAAGCACGCATCCAAGCGCCCCGGAAAGATTTTACGCTTCAAAAGTTCCCGGCAACGAGCGATTTCCCTGAATCGAATTTCGGTGGTTGGAATTTGGAGTCTCGGAAGCTTATCGATGCTTTTGTAGATAACTCCCGGTCTGTGGACGAGATGAACTATTCGCTCGGGCCGCCAGGCGTTCACAGATTCGCCAAATCATCTGGCGTATCGATGTCAATATCCCCAGCCGGGAAAGAAATCTTGATTGCGCTAGCTTCGTGTTTCAGCAAGACTTTTTTCGCTCCCTCCGAATCCGTCAGGGCGAGCAACTCGTTAAAGTAAGGCTTCGTAAAGAGCGCGGGAACTCCCCACCCATGGTTGTATTTGCAGGCTGCTACCGGTGCTTTTGCAGCAATTAATAGTTGAAAAATCTGCGCGGTTATAAAGGGCTGATCGCATACAGAAATGATAATTGCCTTCAGATTCGGGTGACTGTTTAGCAGGTGTTGTAACCCAAATTTTAACGTGTGCCCCATACCCAGTTTCCAGTCTGAATCAACAAGAGTCGTGATGTCTTTTGATTTGATTAAGGCTTTATGTTGGGCCGCGTTTGATCCAAGCACTACACATACCGGATGTCCCGTGGCATGCGCTTGTGTGACAGTATGTTCTAAGAGCGGGACACCCCGAAAAAGCAACTGCTGCTTCGACTGCCCCAAACGGGTAGAGGCACCCGCTGCCAGGACTATTATAGGCGTTGCCTCATCTTTAAGTGTTGAAAGCATTCCAATTCAGTTTAGCTGACACTAGTTGGTGATCTTTGGGTTTCTGCTATTGTTGTAAGTTAGTCCAGCGCAAACGCTACGTAGCTATCCCCCGACTTTGTGCCGATTTTGCCGCCGCCACATGCAATCACAATAAATTCTTTTCCCTTGACTTCATAAACAGCAGGGGTCGCATAGCCAGCGGCTGGTAATGGATGTTCCCACAAAACTTGTCCGTTACTAGCATCAAAGGCTCTGAATTTTTCATCGCGGGTGGCCGCTATGAATACCAACCCACCGGCTGTTGCTACCGGGCCGCCGTAATTCTCCGAGCCGGTGTCTGGCAGTCCCTGTTCTTGTAACTCCGGGAAGCTGCCGAGCGGTACTTGCCAGCGGTGGTCTCCGGTTGCCAGGTCGATGGCCGTGAGGGAGCCCCAAGGTGGTGCTACAGCCGGGTAGCCCTTGGGAGTAAGAAAACGTGTATAGCCCGTATTGGAGAACCAAATGTCGGACGTGCGTTCAAAAATTCCTTTCTTTTCCTCTTCGCTGCGCTGTTGCAAATCCAAAATGTAGTGGGCAATAGCATCGCGTTCTTTTTCTGCCAGGTGCATAAACGAAGGCATCACACCCTTGCCATGCGCAAGCAGCTGGTTTAAGGTCGTTAACGTGTATTTGGACTGTAGATTCCGCACTGCTGGATATACAGTGCCTTGTCCCTCGCGGCTTAAACCGTGACAAGTAGCGCAGTGAGTACGGTACAACGAGATGCCCGCCCAGGTTTCCTCCTTCATTCGCACATCTACCATGGTAAGTATCCACGGCATTTCGTTGGCGTTCACATACATCGTTCCGCTGGTCGGATCAACCGAAGGGCCGCCCCATTCGCCACCACCGTCAAAGCCCGGAAAAATCACGGTACCCTCGCGACTTGGCGGAATGAAAGGCTGCCCGGTGCGCAGCCCTGCAAATCTTTTTCGGATAGTGTCTCCTTCTCCAGTAATCGTATTGATCATGTCCTCCGTAAAAATCTGGCGCGCAAAAGCTTTGGGAAGTGTGGGTACTGGTTGTGTGGGCCAGGCTTCTTCGCCATCAAGATCGGAAGGGGGCACCGGAACTTCTTCCACCGGGAATAATGGTGCTCCGGTTTCGCGATCCAAAACAAAAACAAAACCCGTTTTTGTGATTTGAACCACCACATCAATAGTCTTGCCGTCTTTTTTGATGGTGGTTAGAACGGGAGCGGCCGGCAGGTCTCTGTCCCACAGATCGTGGTGAATGGTTTGGTAATGCCACTTTCTGGTGCCGGTGCGCGCATCCAACGCTAGTACGCAGTTGGCAAACAGGTTCTCACCTTTGCGATTGCCACCATAAAAATCGAAGCTGGCTGATCCGGTAGAAGCAAACACCCATCCGCGCTGAAGGTCTACAGACATGCCTGCCCACGAGTTTGCGCCACCCACCCGTTCCCACGCATCGGGCGGCCATGAATCGTAGCCGGCCTCACCGGGTTGGGGAATGGTGTGAAACACCCACGCCAATTTGCCGGTGATCACATCAAATGCGCGGATGTAGCCAGGCGCTGCTATTGGACCTTCGTGCACCCGGGAACCAATGATGAGCAGGTTTTCAAAAATTACGCCCGGTGTATTGCTCAATACCATCAGGTTCGCGCGGTTGCCAAGGCCTTCTTTTAAACTCACACGACCTTTATTGCCGAATGTTTCAATAGGTTGGCCCGTGTTGGCATCGAGCGCATACAAATGCTCGCTAAACGAGTATAGGATTCTGCGGTCATTTCCTTTCGACCAATACGTTACACCCCGGTTTACTCCTAGTCCGGGATTGTTATTACCGGGATTGAAGCGCCAAATCACTTTGC
>JBIIVI010000378.1:0-2765 GCA_044339555.1 Cyclobacteriaceae bacterium
CACCATTGCCAAGACCATCTCCGCGTACGACATGAAGTTTAGCGATGCCATCTACGGGCAGTGCGACCGCTACGTGTGCGAAGACCGACTCATGAAAATGCTCGACCACGAGTACGGCCTGCTGCCGGAACGCTTACCGCACCGGGTGGCCGACACGCGCTTCTTTGCGTTTGCCGATACGGTGGAGGCACTGAATTACGAACGCACTAATCAGGGGCATGGTTGGATCGGACTCCGGTTTCAGCTGCGCCCGGAAAGTGAGCCCAACGACTGCGTGCTGCACGTGAAGCTGCACGACAACGACCCACTGTTGCAGCAAGTGGCGATTGGTGTGATTGGTGTGAACGTGTTGTATGGCTGTATGTTTTTGTCATCGGCTGCGGAGATCATGTCAACCTTGCTGGATGGGTTGTCGGCCAGACGGGTAGAGGTGGATATGTTCCGTTTGGCAGGCCCGGACTTCCGCAATGTAGACAACCGCCTGTTGGCGCTGAAGTTGGTTAAAGACGGCCTCACGAAAGCGGCCATGTTTGGCCCCGATGGCACGGTGTTGCAACCCTCGGAGGCACTCTATAAAAAGAATGTGTTGGTGCTACGCGGCCGGTTCCGGCCCGTGACGCATGTAAATGTAGACATGCTGCTGTCATCGCGTCGGCTTTTTAAGGCTGAAGCCGATGTGGACCGTTCGAAAATGGTGGTGTTGACCGAACTCACGCTCCACGACCTGAGTTCCGATGGTGCCATAGATGAGGCTGACTTCATGCACCGGGCGGACATCATCTGCTCGCTGGGACAAACGGTGTTGATTTCAAATTACTTCGAATATTACCGCCTTGTGGATTACCTCTCCAAAATCACCCGCGGCAAAAAAATCGGTATCGTGCTGGGCATCTACGCGCTCCAGAAAATCTTTGAAGAGAAAACGTACGAGAATATTCGGGGCGGCATTCTGGAAAGCTTTGGTCATCTGTTTGGGAGCAACGTAAAACTTTATATCTATCCGGCGTGGCGCAAGGAGAGCAGTAGCTTGTTTACATTAAAGGATTTTGAGAGCACGCTGCCCGACCACCTCAAGGGCTTGTTCCGCTTCTTAGCGGATAACAACAAGCTGGAGGACATTAAAGATGCCAACGTGAGCAATCTACACATCGTTTCCGATAACGTGCTGGCGATGATCCGCAAAGGAGAACCGGGTTGGGAAAAATACGTGCCGTCTAAAGTGCAGGAAGCGATTAAAGAACACGGGTTGTTTAACTATCCGTATACGCGCGAGCATCAGGCGGTGCCGTATGCCCGCTAGAAATCAGGTGTAACTTTTTCGGAGCTACAGATTTCCCTTCATCCGGCTGAAGTAGCTTTTCGCTTCCTTCATCACCCGCGGGGCGAGCATAAAACCCGACAGCATGGTAGGAAATGCCATAATCGCGTACGCAATGTCGATCACATTCATCACATCACGCATGGATGCAATGGCGCCAATCACGATCGTGCCCAGATAAAAATAATCGTAATAGCGGCCCGCCTTCACGCCCGCCAGAAACGACATGGCCTTGTTGCCATAATAACTGTACGAAAAAAGCGAGGTGATTGCAAAGAAAAACGCACTGATCAACAGCAGAATTTTGCCGGTGGTGCCGAGCGAACTTTCAAAGGCGGTGGCGGTGAGTGTTACACCATTGGTATCGCTGGTTTGCCATACACCTGTGGCCAGGATGGCCAGGGCGGTGAGGGTACATACCAACAACGTGTCAATCGCAGGGCTCATCATTGACACGAGCCCTTCGCGAATGGGTTCTGAACTTTTTGAGGCGCCCAGCGCCATCGGTGCCGTGCCAATGCCTGCTTCGTTGGAGAAGGAAGCTCTGCGTACACCGGCCACAATCAAGCCACCCAGAATACCGCCCAATGCGGGTTCGCCCCGATAATGATTGGCAGCGAACGCATCGGTAATCACCATCCAAAGCAAAGACGGAATCTCACTGGCATGAAGAATCAGAATAGCCAACACCGAGAAAAAGTAAACGATGATCATCAAGGGCACCATCTTGCCGGCCCAACTGCCGATGCGCTGAATGCCGCCAATGATCACCACGGCTGAAATCACCATCAACACCACACCGATGATGAACTTCAGGGTGTTGATCTCGAAGTTGCCGATGGCAAACGTGCTCGCGCTAAGGGCGGTGCCCGAAAAGCCAATGTCGATGATCACCTGCGTGAGTTGGTTCGCCTGAAAGATGGGCAGGCAGCCCACCATCGCACACAAGCAAAATACCACCGCCAGCGGATACCAAGCCTTGCTCATCGCTTCGCGAATGACATACATAGGGCCGCCCTGGATCACACCCTGCGAATCGGTGCCCCGATACATCACCGAAAGGGTAGAGGTAAAGAAATTGGTAGACATGCCCACAAACGCGGTGATCCACATCCAGAACAGCGCCCCCGGACCACCAATAGAAATGGCGGCTGCTACTCCGGCAATGTTGCCCATCCCCACGGTGGATGCAAGTGCGGTGGAGAGTGCTTCGTAGGCGTTGATTTGCCCGGGATCGTTCGGGTTGTTGTACTTACCGCGCAAGATGCGGATAGCATGACCGAAATATTTGTATTGAATGAATCCGGAGTAAAAAAAGAAAAACAGGCCGCCCAGTATCAGCAGAAACAAAACGGGTGTCCAGATATTCGTGGCCAGGTTGCTGATGGATTCACTCATGAATTTTTGGAAAGGCGCAAAATAGGTAAAATAGCGTTAGCGATACGGA
>JBIIVI010000085.1:0-11962 GCA_044339555.1 Cyclobacteriaceae bacterium
GTTTCTTCGCGATCGATGGTGAAGTAATCGTCAAAAATCGGTTCGAGAATTTTCCACTGATCGAACCGCAGGTTATCGATCAGGATCATGAACAGCGATTTGCCCGGTTTGATTTCCGGAAAAATTTTCTTCTTCATGATCTGGTGGCTCATGAGGGGTTTATCCACGTTCGGGTTATTCAGCCAGTCTTCGTAGCGCTTGCGTACAAAGCGACAGAAGCCCACGTTGGCTTCCACTTTCTGGGTTTCCAGAATCTCGGCCATTTCACTATCAGCCCGGTCCAACTGCAAATCCCAGTGCACCAGTTTCTTGTAGATGTCGGCCCATTCCTCGTGGTTCATCTCATCCAAAAAGGCCATGCTGATTTTGCGGAACTCTTGCTGGTAGCTTTGGTTGGTTTTTTCGGTAACGAGCCTGCGGTTATCGAGAATCTTTTTTACGGAAAGGAGAATCTGGCTGGGGTTGATGGGTTTGATCAGGTAGTCGTCAATTTTAGCACCGATGGCTTCTTCCATAATGTGCTCCTCTTCGTTTTTGGTGATCATCACCACCGGCAGATTAGGCTTGTTGGTTTTGATCAGGTTCAGTGCCTCTAACCCGGACATGCCCGGCATGTGTTCATCCAAAAAAACCACATCAAAGTGGCGCACCTCGCTCAGCTCCACCGCTTCGGCCGCGTTATTCACCGGCACAATATCGTAGCCGCGTTGTTCCAAAAACAAGATGTGCGGCTTCAGCAGATCAATCTCATCGTCCGCCCACAAAATGGTATATCTTTGCATAGGTAAATCACCTCCAAGTTACAAGTATTCTCCGGCCTGCCACGTGAATAAAAAGAAAATCATCAATGACCCCGTATATGGGTTCATCACCATTGATCAGCCGCTTGTTTTTGACATCATTCAGCATCCCTACGTTCAACGCTTACGGCACATTCGGCAGCTAGGTTTAACCGACATGGTTTACCCGGGCGCACTCCACACGCGTTTCCACCATGCATTGGGGGCAATGCACCTAATGAACGAAGCACTTACAGTACTCGTAAAAAAAGGCATTGAAATTTCTCCGGAGGAAAAAGAAGCTGCGCTGGTGGCGATTTTGCTGCACGATGCCGGCCATGGCCCGTTCTCGCATACGCTGGAGGAAACGCTATTGCCGGAAGTCCATCACGAGAGTCTATCTTACTTGCTGATGCGCCATTTGAACGACTCCTTTGGTGGAGCTTTGGAATTGGCGTTGAAGATTTTTCGCAATGGGTATGAACGCAAGTTTTTTCACGATCTGGTAAGCAGTCAGTTGGATGTTGATCGCCTCGACTATCTCAGGCGCGATTGCTTTTTTACAGGTGTGATGGAGGGTTCGGTAGGTGTGGATCGGATCATCCACATGCTGCATGTAGAAAACGATGAACTGGTGGTGGAAGAGAAGGGCATCTACAGCATCGAAAACTTTTTGCAAGCCAGGAGATTGATGTATTGGCAAGTGTATCTGCACAAAACAGCCGTAAGTGCCGAACGGATGTTGGTGAACATCATCAAACGGGCACAGAGCCTGAGCCGCGCGGGCGATGAACTCCCGGCCAGCGCTGCCCTTGCCTACTTTCTTAAGCACCAGATTACACTTCAAGATTTCCAGGAAAACCCTGCCGCTCTGATGCACTTTGGTCAACTCGATGATCACGACATCTGGGGCGCGGTAAAACTTTGGCAAAATCATCCCGACGAAATCCTGAGTCGTTTGTGCCGGATGCTTTTAGAGCGGAAGTTGTTTCAGATTCAGCTGTCGGCCAGGCCGATCAGCAAAGCTTTTATCGAAAAAATGCGCGAGGCCATTACCGATGAGCTCCAAGTATTGAAAGCGGATGCCGTCTATTTCTTTTCGCATGGAGTCCTCACCAACGAGGCATACGTAACCGAGAAAAAGCCGATCAAAATCCGACTCAAAACAGGCGAGGTCAAGGAAGTTTCGGAAGCAAGTGAACTGGCCAACATTCAAGCCCTGAGCAAAATCGTTCGAAAAAACTACGTTTGCTGGCCTAAACACGTAACTTTGAAGGACTAGCCTACTCTCAACACTTACGTAGTTCGTTATGGAGTTTACCGTTCAACAAATTGCTACCATTCTTCAGGGTGATGTTAAAGGTAATGGTACCGAAAAGATCACCATGCTGGCGAAAATCCAGGACGCACAAAAAGGGCAGATTTCGTTTTTATCCAACCCCAAGTACGAACCCTTTATCTACACTACGCAGGCCAGTGCCGTGATTGTAAAAAAAGATTTTGTTGCACGCCGGGAGCTATCCACGAACTTGATTTTGGTGGATGATCCCTACCTGAGCTTTACGGTTTTGTTGGAGGAGTACCATAAGCTCGTCAGCTTTCAGAAGACGGGCGTGGAAGAGCCCAGCTTTATAGGCGAAGGCAGCGCTACGGGTGCAGGCATTTACCGCGGTGCGTTCTCCTACATCGGCAACCAAGTAACCATCGGCAGCAACGTAAAAATATACCCGCACTCCTACATTGGCGACAACGTTACGATTGGCGACAACACGATTATCCACGCCAACGTGAAGGTTTATGCCGGCACGCAAATCGGTCGCCACTGCGAAATTCATTCAGGCGCTGTGATTGGCAGCGCGGGTTTTGGTTTTGCTCCACAACCCGATGGCAGTTACAAAGCCATTCCCCAGTTGGGTACGGTTGTCATCAAAGACCATGTAAGCATCGGAGCGAACACGGTGTTGGATTGTGCCACGCTCTTTGGCGATGCCACCGTCATCAACGAAGGCGTGAAACTGGACAACCTGATTCAGGTGGCACATAATGTAGAAATCGGCAAACACACCGTGATTGCAGCCCAAACCGGAATCTCGGGATCGACCAAGATTGGTGAATATTGCGTTTTTGCCGGGCAAGTTGGTATTGCCGGACATTTGACGATCGCGAACGACACCAAAATTGGAGCTCAATCGGGTATTCCTAAATCGATTAAAGAAGAAGGGCAACGCCTGATCGGCTATCCTGCTATCGACCTGAAGGACTTTTTCCGGTCGTACGCAGTTTTTAAGCGCCTTCCGGAGATGATAAATCGTTTGCGCGACCTGGAAAAGCGCATAGATGGCAGCCCTGTAACGGCAACTCAAGACGAGGCCACGAACGACTAAATTGGATAATGTGCCGTCAGCCATTAAATTTGGTGACTTTTTTCTTATCCAATGCTCAATTACAAACAGCAAACCATCCAAAAATCGGTCATGATTTCTGGGGTGGGGCTACACACGGGCGTGCAAACAAACATGACGTTTCTGCCCGCCAAGGCCAACCACGGTATCAAGTTTCAACGCATCGATGTTCCCGGTTCGCCCATTATTGATGCCGACTGCGATAACGTAGTAGACGTATCACGCGGCACAACAATCGAGCAGAGTGGGGCACGGGTCAGCACTATTGAGCACACCCTGGCGGCATTGGTAGGTCTTGAAATCGATAACGCCCTGATTCAACTTGATGGCCCGGAGGCCCCGATCATGGATGGCAGCTCCATTCAGTTTGTGAACGTACTGAAGGAAGCCGGTACTGAAGAGCAAAACGCCCTGCGCGACTTTTTTGAAGTGCAAGACAGCATCTTCTACCGCGATGCATCACGCAATATAGAAATTGCGGCCCTGCCGCTGGATGACTACCGTGTTACGGTAATGATTGACTACAACTCGCCGGTGTTGGGCAGCCAGCATGCATCCATTACCAATATTCGCCAGTTCGAAAAAGAGATTGCCTCGTGCCGCACCTTTTGCTTCCTCCACGAATTGGAGATGTTGTATAAAAACAACCTCATCCGCGGTGGCGATTTGAACAATGCCATTGTGATTGTAGACCGCGTGGTGGAGCCGCATGAATTGGAAAACATCGCCAAGATGTTGAATAAGCCCACGGTGGAAATCAAAAAAGAAGGCATTCTAAATAACATCGAACTTCGCTACAACAACGAACCCGCGCGCCACAAACTGCTGGATATTATTGGCGATTTAAGTTTGGCTGGTCGCCCGTTAAAGGCGCAGATCTTGGCAGCACGTCCGGGGCATGCTGCGAATGTTGCCTTTGCCAAGAAGTTGAAACGTGCCATGCAGGAGGCAGACAAAAAAGGGATTCCGCGCTACAACCCGAACCTGCCACCCGTACTGGATATCAACCAGATCAGCAATATTTTGCCCCATCGATACCCGTTTCTGCTAATCGATAAAATTATCTATCTGGATAACGAAAGCGTAGCGGGCGTGAAAAACGTAACCATGAACGAACCGTTCTTTCAAGGCCATTTCCCTGGTAACCCGGTAATGCCCGGCGTACTGCAAATTGAAGCCATGGCGCAGGTGGGTGGAATTTTGGTGTTGAACACGGTGCCCGATCCTGAAAACTACTGGACGTACTTTTTGGGTATTGACGAAATTCGCTTCCGGAAAATGGTGTTACCCGGCGATACAGTGGTGATTCAATGCGATTTGTTGGCGCCCATCAAACGCGGTATCGCCAAAATGTACGGCCGCGCGTACGTGGGCAACACCCTAGTTTGCGAAGGAACCATGACAGCCAGTATAGTAAGAAAAGATGCATAGCAAATATCCTTTAGCCAACGTTCACCCCGAAGCACAGATTGGCGAAAACGTAGTCATCGAGCCGTTTGCTACCGTTCAAAAAGATGTAGTGATTGGTGATGGATCCTGGATTGGCCCGAACGCCATTATCTGGGATGGTGCCCGGCTGGGAAAAAATGTGAAGGTGTACCCCGGCGCATCCGTTTCCAGCGTTCCACAAGATTTAAAATTCCAAGGCGAAAAAACGGAAACCCTCATTGGCGATAACTCCGTCATCCGCGAGTGCGTAACCATCAGCCGCGGCACAAAAGACAAATACAAAACGGTGATTGGCAAAAACTGCCTGCTTATGGCTTACGTGCACGTGGCACACGATTGCCTGATCGGGAACCACTGCATTTTAGTGAACACCGTACAAGTTGCCGGCCACGTAACAATAGACGATTGGGCGATTATTGGCGGGGCCAGCGCGTTACATCAGTTTGTGAAAGTGGGTGCCCACGTGATGATCTCCGGAGGTTCACTGGTACGGAAAGATGTGCCACCTTACACCAAAGCCGCGCGCGAACCCCTGGCGTATGCAGGCATCAACAGCGTGGGATTGAAACGGCGAGGCTTCAGCTCCGAAAAAATTAATGAGATCCAGGAAATTTACCGGTACATTTTTTTAAAGGGCCTGAACAACTCGAAGGCCATCGATTTGGTGGAGCGCGAGGTACCCGAAAGTTCTGAGCGCACGTATATCCTCGATTTTGTGCGCGGTTCAGAACGCGGCATTATGAAAGGCTTCACTGCCAACGGGGCGGTTGCGGAATGAAGATTGTCGCTTCCCAACTTGGTAAGCGGTACAATCGCGATTGGATTTTTAAAGACCTCAGTTACGAGTTTCGAGCGGGCGCCACGTACGCCATTGTTGGCCCCAACGGCTCAGGCAAATCTACGTTACTGCAAGTGCTCTGGGGCCAGTTACCGCCCTCACGGGGGGAAGCCCGATACGAAACAGACCAACAGGCCGTGCCCGTAGCCGACGTCTTTAAGCACGTGAGCATTGCCACCCCGTATTTGGAGTTGGTAGAAGAATTCACACTGGATGAACTGGTGGCATTTCACTTTCGCTTTAAGCAGCCGCGCTCCGGATTTTCGGTAACCGATGTGATTGAAGCGATGGAGCTTACCCATGCGCGCAAAAAGTATCTGAGTCAGTTTTCCTCCGGCATGAAACAACGTGTAAAACTGGGACTTGCCATGTTATCGCAAACCCCACTTTTATTCTTAGATGAGCCCGGCACCAACCTCGATCAGGCTGCTTTTGCCTGGTATTCAAATTTGCTAAACCACGCACGCAAAGACCGCCTGATACTGATTGCATCTAACCAGCCGGACGAATACCCGGCAGATGCAATCCGCCTGAACATCATGGATTTTAAACCGGTTACTCCGGCCGTTTAACTGGAATTCAAACCCGTGCCGAGGGGAGTGTTTTTTGGGAGATGATATTTTTGTAGTTTTAGCATTCAATAAATCAATTGTATGAAGCGTATTCGTGAAGTTTTGGGAATGATGGCTGTTCTGGGCGGGCTTTTGTTTATTTCAAGCTGCGGTCCGGATACCCCGGCACGCCCCATCGAAGAGGTGCAATTAGAAAAACTTGTAGCCACATGGAATTTGAGTGATGTAACGCTGGATGGTACAACCAAAAGAAGCGATTATACCAACTTTAAGCTAACCGTTGCCGGCACCGCCGGACAAACTACATTCAGCTACACCACCGCGGGGGCCACAGCGTTACTTACGCCTTGGCCACGTACCGGCAGCTGGAAATTCGGAGAGCCCGTAGAGACAGTGATTATTCGCATGGACAACCCGGATCTGCCGATGACGTATTCCGTAACGGATACGCAACTGCAAATCAGTTTCAACTTCACCGGCAACGGATTTCAACCTACCCGCACCTCGCAAGTAAAAGGCCAGTGGGTATTTACGTTCACCAAATAGAGGAAAACAGACATGATGGGAAGGCTGCCCGAAAAAGGCAGCCTTTTTTATTCTCGCCCCAGCGTAAGTAACGCCCACGCGTCGGGCAATCGCCCTGAATTGATCCAGGTTTTAGCCAGCGCATGCACGGCAGGAAGTCCGGTATTCAAAGCATTTTTCACCTTTGGCAGTTGCTGTATAATCACCTCCAACTTTGCGTCAGGCAATACGTCCAGATTTCCGAGGCGCCCCAAATCGTTACCCGTCAGGCACTCGCTGGTCCACACATGAGGTGGCAACCGATCGACACCAACGCCCAGTTTTTCGCTCGGCTTGGCCACTTCAAAAACCGCAGGGCCAGACGCACGGCAGTAGTAGTCTGCCCCCATCCGCGCAACCGCATCGAGTTTTTGTGGATCGATACGGCCGTTCACATCCAGAATCTCGTCTTTGATCCGTACCAAAACAATCTCCGAAATAATCAGATTACCTGCACCGCCCTGGTCACCCAAAGCAATAATCTCCTTCACCCGGCATTCGAAACTCACGGGCGACTCGGCCACCCGCGGCGGCTTGATCTGTGCGGATGGCTCCTCAGTAAAACCTGCTTTCACAAATTCGTTCACACCGGCCGGATACTCGCAACTGGCCAACGAAGTTTGTTCTACCATCGCGAAGTTCACCATGTTGATGCATACCTCCTTCACCTCTTGTACATTCTGCAGCGTGTGCTTGGTAGAATTATCGCGCACTCTGCGTGCAGGCGAAAAAATCAAGATGGGTGGGTTAGAACTAAAAACATTAAAAAAACTAAAGGGACTTAAATTCACCCGGCCCGCATGATCGATGGTACTGGCGAATGCAATGGGCCGGGGCGCCACTGCACCCAACAAATAACTGTGCAGTTTCTGCACCGGAATTTCTTTGGGATTGATAATCATCGCTACAACGCAGGTAAAACTTTGCCCTCGCAGGGCCCAAATCCGATACGAACGCCAGCCGCCTCTGCCCAGCCTTTAAATTTGATGGTGTCGCCATCCTGTAAGAACGTGCGCGACTCTCCGTTCGACAGGTGCAATGGCCGCTGACCGTTCCAGGTTAACTCTAACAGCGAGCCGTACGATCCGGGCGAAGGACCACTAATGGTGCCACTGGCAAACAAATCGCCCACGCGAATATTGCAACCATTCACCGTGTGGTGCGCCAATTGCTGTGCCATATTCCAATACAAATACTTAAAGTTCGATCGGCTGATTTCGTTATTCGCGCCAGCCGGTGTTTCCAGCAGCACTTCCAATCGAATATCGAAATTCCGTTTGCCTTCAAATGCCAGATAGGGCAGCACGTGTGGTACTTGTTCCGGCCCCGCTACACGAAACGGCTCAAGGGCATCTAACGTAACCACCCAGGGCGACATCGTACTTCCAAAATTTTTACCCAAAAAAGGGCCGAGCGGCACATACTCCCATTGTTGAATATCGCGGGCCGACCAATCGTTAAAAAGTACCACGCCGGCAATGCATTCTTCAGCATCGCGTAAAGCTACAGGCTTGCCCAACTCGCTGTTTTTGCAACTTACGAACGCCACCTCCAACTCAAAGTCAAGTTTTTGCGTGGGACAATACACCGGCACGGGGTTATCCGGAGGTTTAATCTGGCCTTTCGGCCGATGCAACGCAGTGCCGGAAACAACAATGGAAGAAGCCCTTCCATGATAGCCTACCGGCAGGTGTTTCCAATTGGGTAAAAGTGCATTTTGTGGATCACGAAACATCGCACCCACATTGGTAGCGTGTTCTATACTGCTGTAGAAATCCGTATAATCCGGAACTGAAACCGGCAGCATCATACGGGTTTCAGCCATCGGCATGAGCGCAATCTCGCGCGATGCCGCATCCATTTCATCATTCCCGCTGCGCATAAGTTGAGAAATCCGGTTGCGCACGGCGCGAATGGCGGGCCGTCCGAGGCCAAAAAAGTTGTTGAGCTGCGGTTGGTTGAATACGCCTGCCGGCAGATTCAACCCATCTAAAAAACCATGTTCCTGCAAATACACTAAATCAATCACCACGTTGCCCAACGCAACGCCCGCCACGGGCGAGAGATAGCGGGTTTTGAAAATCCCGAAGGGAAGATTTTGTATCGGAAAGTCCGAATCTTGGGGAATCGGCAACCAACTGGTAAGTTTAGGATCGTTTGCCTCCAACATGCACCAACGCGTTAGCTGGCAAGTTACAAATTCGCATGAAGAACCTGCTGCCCGAAGCCTTTGTTGAAAGCGTGAATGCCAGTGCATGGATGAACAGCGCTCTGCTGATTCCGGCATTGGATGCTGATGCCCCTGTTACTGTTCGCCTTCATCCACGAAAAAAAAACCTTTGGCCCCGCGAGCGCCCGGTACTTTGGTGCCGCGATGGCTTTTACCTGGACGAGCGCCCCATTTTTACGCTCGACCCGCTCTTGCACGCGGGCGGGTACTATGTACAAGAGGCCAGCTCAATGTTCCTGGAAGTTGTTTTCCAATCCCTTCAATTGAGCGAGCCATGCGTGTTGGATGTATGTGCTGCGCCCGGAGGTAAATCCACCCACCTGGCCACACTTTTGGGTGACTCCGGCTTACTGGTGAGCAACGAGGTGATTCGAAGCCGATGCAGTGCTTTGCTTGAAAACCTGGGCAAATGGGGCATGGGTAATGGGGTGGTAACGCATAACGACCCCGCGGACTTTCAACAACTCCCGGGCTTTTTCGATGTTGTACTGGTGGATGCGCCATGCTCCGGTGAGGGCATGTTTAGAAAAGATGTAGACGCCCGCGCGCAATGGTCGCCCGAACACGTAACGCACTGTGCGTTACGGCAGAAACGGATTTTAGAAGATATCTGGCCCTGCATAAAAGAAGGCGGCTATTTGGTTTACTCTACCTGTACGTTTAATGAAACCGAAAACGAAAAGCAGTTGGTGGCCTTACGCGAACATCATCAGTTTGACTCGCTGCGTATCCCGCTCCGCGAAGCGTGGAACGTGGTGGAGACAGAGATGAACGGAATTTTTGGTTATCGCTTTTTTCCCGGGCAGGTGCAGGGCGAAGGATTTTTTATTTCGGTCTTAAAAAAAACAGAATGGGCCCCCAGCCTTCTCCTTCGAAAAAGCAGTAAGACCAAAAACACGATTTTCGGTGCGTTCCGGCAAAGCCGAATGCCTTGGCTTACGGATTCCTTCCCCTGCGAGTGGCTTACGTTTCGCGATCAGGTACTGGCACTTCCCGCACGCTGGGTAGACGAAATTGAAGCCATTGCCAGTCGTTTAACGGTGCTGCAAGCGGGTACACCGCTGGGTGCCATCAAAAACAACAAGATTGCACCCGCGCATGAACTTGCTTTGAGTGTGCATCTGGCCGGGGAAGTACCCCGGCTGGCAGTAAACCATGAGCAAGCACTGCGGTATCTCCGGAAGGAAGCCCTGGATGACATGGCTGCAAACAAAGGCTTTTACCTGGTTACCTACCAGCAACAACCGTTGGGCTGGATCAACCACTTGGGTAACCGCATCAACAATCTTTACCCGGCCGATTGGCGAATCCGCATGCGAAACTAGCCTGACCGGTTTTGCGTATTTTTGCCGCCTGAATTTTTAGCTGACATGGAACTGGCCACGAAGTATAATCCCACAGAGGTTGAATCAAAATGGTACGATGCCTGGTTGAAAGCAGGGGTGTTTACAGCCCACGCACAAGCGGGTAAAGAACCCTACAGCATCGTGATTCCACCCCCCAACGTTACGGGCGTTTTGCACATGGGCCACATGTTGAACAACACCATTCAAGATGTGCTCATCCGCAAAGCCCGCATGGAGGGAAAAGTAGCCTGCTGGGTGCCCGGTACCGACCACGCCTCCATTGCCACCGAAGCCCGCGTGGTGGCCATGTTGCGCGAAAAAGGGATTAAAAAATCAGACCTGACACGCGAGGAATTTCTGGCGTATGCCTGGGAATGGAAGGAAAAATACGGTGGCATTATCCTGGAGCAATTAAAAAAACTAGGCGCCTCGTGCGATTGGGATCGCACCCACTTCACGATGGACCCGGATTACTACAAAGCCGTAATCCGGGTGTTTGTTGATCTCTATCGAAAGGGCTTCATCTATCGTGGCCTGCGCATGATCAATTGGGATTGCGAAGCACGCACCGCGCTCTCGAACGAAGAAGTACTCTACAAAGAAGAAGGCGAAAAATCCATTTTATATCACGTAAAGTACCAACTCGTTGGCGCTACCGATTATTTAACCATCGCTACGCAACGCCCGGAAACCATCATGGGCGATGTGGCCATTGCAGTAAACCCTACGGATACGCGGTATCAACATCTCATTGGAAAAAAAGCACTGGTGCCGCTGATTCAACGTGAAATTCCCATCATTGCCGATACATACGTGGATACTGCATTTGGAACCGGGTGCCTCAAGGTTACCCCCGCCCATGATGTAAACGACTATGAGATTGGACAACGCCACGGCCTGCCTGTAATTGATACAATCAATGATGATGGCACACTTAATGCCGGTTGCGAGATTCCAAAATTTGTGGGAGCTGATCGCTTTAAAGTTCGGAAAGAGGTAGTTCGTGATCTAAGTGCCCTCGGCTTGCTGGTGAAAGAAGAAGAATTCATTACCCGCATCGGTCGCTCAGAACGTACCAACTCGGTGGTAGAGCCCAAGCTTTCGTTACAATGGTTCGTGAAAATGAAAGAGATTTCCGTACGCGCAAAAAACGCGGTGGAAACAGACGAGGTAAAACTCTATCCCCCGAAGTTTAAAAATACGTACCGCCATTGGATGGAAAACGTGCGCGACTGGTGCATCTCACGCCAATTGTGGTGGGGCCATCGTATCCCGGCATACTACTATGGTGCAGGCGCTGATGATTTTGTGGTAGCGGAAACGGTAGAAGAGGCATGTACACTGGCATCAGAAAAGTGTGGCAGAAAAATTTCCGCTTCGGATTTACGCCAGGATGCCGACGTGCTCGATACCTGGGCATCTTCCTGGCTGTGGCCGATTGAGGTCTTTGAAGGCTTGAGCGGTGCCAGCTATAACAATCAAACCGGTAAACTTGATGTTCGGCCGAACTCCGATTTGCGTTTTTTCTATCCCACGCAAGTGCTCGTAACAGCACCCGAAATTCTATTCTTCTGGGTTGCACGAATGATGATTGCCGGGTACGAATACATGAATGAAAAACCATTTCACGATGTGTATCTCACCGGCATTGTACGCGATAAACAAGGCCGGAAGATGTCGAAGTCGCTTGGGAACTCACCTGACCCGTTAGATCTGATTGAAAAATACGGTGCCGACGGCGTACGAACCGGCATGTTGTTTAGTTCGCCTGCGGGCAACGAC
>JBIIVI010000380.1:0-2752 GCA_044339555.1 Cyclobacteriaceae bacterium
TTCGCCCTTTGTTGATGTAGAGGGAGTCCAGGTGCCACGTGTCGTAAGGTCCGGAGAGGCGCGCGAAGTTCTGGAAGCGAAACTGAAACTGGTCATGAAAAAAACGTTCGGCAGCAATGGGCAGTAACACTTGTACGAATTGGCTAGGCGACAATTGGCCGCGGTTTTCCACCGACCATACCAGCTCCCATTCCTGATCGCGGTTGCGGAAATACAAGTTCAGCACATCGCCTTCGTCCGGAGGTTCGCCATTGCCTCGGAACTGGTAAAAGAAACTCATGTACACGGTGGTACGCTCGGCTGGGGCAACCTCATCGAGTCGCAAGGGCCATGACACTAAACGGTCGGCAAAACCTTTGGCAAGTACATCGTTCACGCTGTAGGGGCGTCCCAAACTGTCGAGGCCATCGAAAGTGGCAACTTGAAGGGAGGGCGGCCGGATGCCCATGCTACTGTTTACCCAAACGGATTGGCGTGAACTGTAAAGGCGTGCGTCTGGCACAGAACTGCGCGCAAAAGAAAAGTCATCCCAGAAGGGTAAAGACAGCGCTGTGGCGCGGGTTCGGGCGGCCGAAGTAGAGGTTGCGGCGGGACTTTTTTCGATGGGCACGAATTGCCATTGTCCATGGCACCAGGTGCTGATCGCTGCGAAACAGGCAAGCAGAAGTCTACTGATCATCAAGCGAGTTATCTTCTTCTTTCGGTACGTATCCTCTGGGTGCCAGCCACAGCTCCACCGGGTCGCCCACGCGCACGCTGTCGCCCGGGAGTGGATACTGTTTAAAAACGAAGTTTTCCTGACCGGTAGTATCTACATCTTCAGGAATATGAATGTCGCCCAGGTGCAAACTCCAGCCTGATAGCTTAAACAACGCCCGCTCGTAACTGTCGCCTACCAACGTGCCGATCGTGAAGTCGGCTGGGCCATTGCCATCGCCCACGATAAGATCGATATAGGATCCTTTCGGGATACGCGTTCCAGGTTCGATGATTTTGCCTTTGTATCGCATTTCGCGCACCAGGTTTAGCATCGGGCTGGGCTCCAGAATAATGCGGCCCGTACGAAGTTCATTGCTCTTCAGCACCAGCTCGGCATTCATCCGGGAGCCATCTACCAGATTGGGCATGGGTACCGTGGGTGGAGTAACCCGGTTCAAGGTGACAAACACTTTTCGGTTTTCCTTCACTTGGGTGCCGGCATGTGGAAATTGCCGCAGCACGGTAAGTGGCGCTTGTTCCTCCGAGTACGAACTGTCGTTCACCTCGAGTCGCAGGTCATGCTCGCGCAAAAAAGTTTCCAGTTCTTCGTGTTTCATACCCAGTAAATCGGGCACGGTAATCGTTTCGCCATGGTTGGTGGTAGTTGGCAGATACAAATAGAAATAGATGGCCCCCAGCAACAGCAGAATGAAAACAGCTGCGAAAAAATTCAGGAGAACGGAAAGCAATGTTCCTTGCCGAAACCATGCGAGCCAATTCATAAGGTGCAATCGTTAAAGGGTTGGCGGTTCATGTAGTTTAGTACTGAAGGTTAGAACTGAAATGACGCTGCAGGTTGCGGTTCTTTTGGTACCGGGCCAACGCGAATTCGATAAGTTGTGTGATGAGGTCGGTGAAACTGATGCCGCGTTCTTTCCACATCATCGGGTACATGCTGGAGTTGGTGAAACCCGGGATGGTGTTGATTTCATTTACAAAAATGCGGCCATCATGCGCCAGAAACAAATCCACCCGTGCAAAGTCCTCGCCATGTAAAATCTGGTAGGCCTGTACCGATAAGGCCCGGATACGATCCGACTCTTGATCGCTCAAACGCGCCGGAACTTCAATGGTTACCGCCTCGGGGTCTACGTACTTGGCATCGAAGGTGTAGAATTCATACTTCGGGTTGATCACAATCTCGCCCGGTAACGATGCCTGCGGGGGATCATTTCCGAGAATGGCGCACTCAATCTCGCGGGCCGTGATAAACTCTTCTATTAAAACGGTTTCATCATATTGAAAGGCTTCGTCAAGTGCCTGCCGATAGGTGAGCTCCTCTTTCACTTTGGATACGCCCACGGACGAGCCCAGATTGGCGGCCTTCACCATAAACGGCACTCCCAGTTGCGCAGCCACCGCTGCAAACGCGGGAATCTTTTCCGAGCGATGTAACACCTGATACGGAACAACCGGCACATGAAAGCGCTCCAACATTTGTTTGGCCGCAAGCTTGTTCATGCTTAGCGCAGAGCCCAAAACCCCCGTGCCCACCATGGGTAGGTCCATCACGCGCATCAATCCCTGAATGGAGCCATCTTCGCCATCGGTGCCGTGCAACACAGGAAACACCACGTCCGCCATGAACACTTGCCCGGAGGAAGTTACCCAGGCACCTTTCTCCGTTAGCCGCACCGATACGGGTGTACCTTGTGCGATGTCTTTGGTTACCGTGGCAGTATGGAACCAGTCGCCCTGCGTAGTGATACCAATAAACAAGGGCTCGAAGCGGGTTGGGTCGAGATACTGCCCGATGTTGCGGGCGGAATTGATCGACACACCATGCTCGACAGATTTGCCGCCATATAAAATGGCTACTCGGGTGCGCTGCATAGAACTAAACAATCCCTCAAATATACGGGTTGACGGGCACTAAATATTTTTAGCACCAGAGCTTATTTGCCAATGAAAACTTTCGAAGAATACCAACCTTCCTGCGTGCCAATCCTGAATATGTAGACTCCGGTGCTCAACTGATTCAACTCCAGCGTAA
>JBIIVI010000086.1:0-11907 GCA_044339555.1 Cyclobacteriaceae bacterium
CGGTTTAGCAGCCACGCAGACTTCCGAAATGGCCAACGCTCCGGCACGTGAGATCACCACATCGCCAGCCGCGTACGCCAAATCCATGCGCTGAATAAAATCAACGATTCGAATTCGCTTCAGATCTTTTTGTTCTACTTGCTTTTTGACCTTGTGGAAGTACGAACTGCCCGTTTGCCAAATCACCTGAACCTGGGCATCAATTAACTTATCGATACCCGCCAACACACTCTCATTGATCGTACGTGCTCCGAGGCTGCCGCCCAAAATCAAAAGTGTTTTTCCATTCTCGCTAAACCCATAGGCGGCCAATCCCTCGTTCCGATGATTAGCTACTTGCAGAATATCACTCCGCACTGGGTTGCCGGTGAGCTTAATTTTGGCAGCCGGAAAATATTTTTCCATCCCTGTATACGCTACGCAGATGCGACCCACTTTGTTCGCCACTTGCTTATTGGCCAATCCGGCATACGAGTTCTGTTCCTGAATAAGGGTGGGAATTTTGGCGCGAGTAGCCGCCATCATCATCGGGCTGCTGGCATAGCCACCGGTGCCCACCACCGCATGCGGCTTAAACTCGGTAATAAGCTTTGCGGCTTTGAAATAGCTCAAAACCACTTTCACCGGAAACAACAGATTTGATAGCGTGAGCTTACGCTGCAAACCACTGATCCAAAGACCCACGATTTTGAATCCGGCATCGGCCACTTTCTTCATTTCCATTTTACCTTCCGCGCCAACAAACAAGAATTCCGTATCGGGGTAACGCTGCTGAAACGTGCGCGCAATAGCCAACGCTGGAAAGATGTGCCCTCCGGTACCGCCACCACTAATGATTAATCGATATGGTTGTTGAGCGCTCACCTCAGGCTGCTTTTGCTTGCATTACTTTTTCTTTTTCTTCTTTGGGAACCACCGGCTGTTGACCGTACTGCTCATCTTGTTCCCCACGACTTACACTGAGGATGATGCCCACGGAAATACCTGTAAACACCATGGCAGTTCCACCCATGCTGATCAACGGCAATGGCTGACCAGTAATCGGGCCGAGGCCCACCACCACGCCCATGTTCACCATCGCCTGACAGACCAGATCAAAACTTAAACCGGCAGACAACAATCCGCCAAATGCACGCTCGCTGTTATAGGCTGCCTTCATGCCGCGATGCAGTAGAATCAGGTATAAGATTAAAACCACTAAGCCACCCACCAGGCCATACTCTTCAATGACAATGGCATAAATAAAATCCGAATACGGATGTGGCAGAATGTTTCTTTGATCGCTGTTGCCCGGGCCTTTGCCGAAAAACCCGCCTGTGGCTACGGCAATGCGCGCGTGCTTGGCCTGGAACGGCAGCTCGGTACCTTGAATGAAACTGAGGATTCGGTTTTTAGCTGTTTCACCTCGCACACCAAACTTCAACGCGACCGCTCCCGCCAAAACGCCCACCAATACCAACATGGCCAGGTACTTCACCGGCACACGCCCAATAAACATGATCAACATGCAGGTTGCAAACAGGAGGATAGCGGTGGACAAATTCGTTAGCGCGATCAAACCGCAGATGATGCCGCACCAAATCAGCATCGGAATCAACGACTCTTTAATGTCTTCGATGTTTTGCTGGCGCTTCGACAACATGCTGGCCAGGTTGATGATGAGCGCAAGGCTGGCGAAGTCAGATGGCTGAAAACTTGTGTTGATTAACGGCAACGTAATCCAGCGGGCCGCTTCATTGAGTGTAGTTCCATTCGTGAACGTGTAAATCAACAGTGGTACGCTTATCCAAAGTGCCAAACGCGAGAGCTTGGAGTAATAGCGATAATCGATTTTGTGCGCTATCCACATCGCAGCCAAGCCTAAAAACACCATGAACGTGTGTTTCACCAAGTACATCTCGGGACTAGTCGTGCGCTTATACGCCAATGTACCGATTGAACTATACACCACTAAGACGCTCACGACCGACAGAGCAAAGACAACCGCCCAGATCACCGGATCACCTTGCAAGTTTTTATCGGCCCACTCTTTTAGTTTCTTCACGGCTAATGGGTTGTTTGAATTGTTTCGTTTCTCCGATCGGCTATCACTTGCTGCACCGCTTCCCGAAACTGATGGCCGCGGTCTTCGTAATTTTTGAACAAGTCGAAACTGGCGCACGCGGGCGAAAGCAACACCACATCGCCGGGTTTGGCTACGCGCAATGCGATTTGTATCAATTCAGGCACACTTTGTGTCTCACACACCTGCGGCACTACGCCCGTAAAAAACTGAACCAGTTTTTGATTGTCTTTACCCAAACAAATTAACGTATGCACTTGCCGTTGCACGGCCGCCTTGATTAGATTGTAATCGTTGCCCTTGTCAATTCCACCGGCAATCCAAACCAATGGTTGTTTGAAACTTCCCAGGGCATACACCACGGAATCCACGTTCGTGGCCTTCGAATCGTTTACAAACTCCACCCCATCGACTACACCCACAGATTCCAAGCGGTGCGGTGCGTTTTTGAACGTCTTTAAGGAAGCACGAATCGAAGAAACTGATACACCCGCTAACAAGGCTGCACTAACGGCACACATTGTGTTGATTAGGTTATGCGGCCCCTTTAACGTAGTGTCAGCCTGCGGCACCGTCCACTCGGGCTGAGTGAGTCTAAAATGCATTTCATTTCCCTCTGCAAACACAGCTGCCTCTGGAGCTTTGGTTAAGGCAACGCCCACTGGGCGGGCTGGTGTGGGAAACTTCAATCGCGCACTCGTCAACACCGGATCCTGCGCATAGTAAACAAAGTGCTGATCCGGTTTCATGTTAGCTACCAGTTGAAACTTGGAAGCCACGTAGTTCTCCATCTTGTAGTCGTACCGGTCGAGATGGTCGGGTGTAATGTTGAGCAGAATCCCGATAAAGGGATTGAAAGTGCGGGTGCCATCCAATTGAAACGAGCTGATTTCTACTACATACCATTCGTGATCCCCTAATGCCACTTTGCGCGCCAGGCTCTCGCCCACGTTCCCAGCCAAAGCCACATTCCAACCTGCCTCTTTTAACAAATGATACGTAAGCAGGGTGGTGGTCGTCTTTCCGTTCGTACCGGTAATGGCAATGACTTTGCCAGACAAATAGTTGCTGGCAAACTCTATTTCATCAATCACCGGAATGCCCTTCTCAATTACCTTCTTCACAATCGGACTTTTTTCGGGAATGCCCGGGCTTTTAATCAGTAAATCGGCCTCCAGAATTTTCTCCTCGGTATGTTTGCCTTGTTCAAAATTGATTTGTGCCGATTCGAGATCGTGCTGATAATGGGGTTTAATCATACCCGCGTCCGACACGAATACCTCCCACCCTTTGCGCTTGCCTAACAGCGCGGCTCCTGTCCCACTCTCACCTGCACCTAATATCACCAACTTCTTGCTCATCGTACTTTGAGTAAAGCGAGTGTGAGGATCGACAACAAAATCCCTACGATCCAAAATCGAGTTACAATTTTTGGCTCGGGAATGTTCTTTTTCTGATAGTGGTGATGAAGCGGAGACATCAGGAAAATCCGGCGGCCTTCGCCATACTTCCGCTTCGTATACTTAAAATAAGACACCTGCATAATCACCGACAGGTTCTCGATCAGGAAGATTCCACACAACAACGGAATCATTAATTCTTTCCGTACCGCTAAGGCCAGCACCGCAATGATACCACCCAATGACAAGCTGCCCGTGTCGCCCATAAACACTTGCGCGGGGTAGGCGTTGTACCACAGAAAACCGAGGCAAGCACCTACAAAGGCGGTACAAAAGATTACCAGCTCACCCAAGTTGGGGATGTACATGATATTGAGGTACGAGCTAAAGTCAACGCGGCCGGAGAGGTAGGCAAAAATTGCCAATGTAAGGCCGATAATAGCCGAGGTGCCTGCGGCTAAGCCATCAATGCCATCGGTAATATTCGCTCCGTTCGAAACCGCCGTGATGATCACAATTACAAACAGCGTATAGATGATCCACGTGTAATCGCGGCTCAAAAAAGGGACAAGTGAATGGTAGTCGAATTCGTTGTTTTTAATAAAGGGAACCGTAGTTACGGTAGATTTTACATCTTGATAAGCCACTTGGGTGGCGGGGTTAATTTCGGCCACATGCTCTTTCACCTGGCTAAATGGCTTCTCCTGCCGCACCACCACATGGTCGTTGAACGAAAGGGTGATACCCACAATCAAACCTAATCCTACTTGTCCTACAATCTTAAAACGTCCGGCAAGACCCTCCTTATTTTTCAGGAAGACTTTTATGTAATCGTCAATAAACCCGATCAAGCCGAGCCAAACCGTGGCAATGATCAACAGTACTACATAAACGTTATCGATCTTGGCAAAAAGCAGTGTGGGAAAAAGAATCGCAGCTAAAATAATCAGGCCACCCATAGTTGGGGTTCCCTTTTTCTGCATCTGCCCCTCCAACCCCAGATCGCGAATATCCTCGCCTACTTGTTTGCGCCTTAAGAAGGCAATCAAGGTTTGCCCAAAAGTGATGGTAATCAGCAGCGACACCAACGCCGCCATGCCCGCGCGGAATGAGATGTACTGAAACAAGCCCACCCCGGGGAAGTCGAAATGCTGGCGCAAATATTCGAACAGGTAGTACAGCATCTTAGTTGGCGAACAACTTTAACATCCGCTCCAAAACTTCTTTATCATCAAAAGAATGTTTTACTCCTTTGATCTCCTGATATTTCTCGTGGCCCTTTCCGGCTACGAGCACAATGTCGCGTTCCTTGGCCATCATGCAGGCCGTTTTGATGGCTTCTTCGCGATCCACCATCACCAGTGTTTTCTTTTGATCAGACGGACCAATGCCGGTCTGCATTTCGCGGATGATATCCATGGGGTCTTCCTCCCGCGGATTGTCGGACGTGATCACCACTTTATCGCTAAAACGGCAGGCAATTGCCGCCATCAACGGGCGCTTGGTGCGGTCACGATTGCCGCCGCAGCCCACCACTGTAATGATTTGCTCAGTGCCGGTACGAAAGTGCTGAATGGTTTCCAGCACGTTTTTCAAAGCGTCGGGTGTGTGGGCATAATCTACAATAGCGGTGATTCGAGCACCGGCTTTCACCAACTCAAAACGGCCCTCGGCTCCGGCCAACGATGATAGGCGCGTAAGTACCTCATCGGCTTGCTCGCCCAACAACACAGCTGTTCCGTATACAGCCAGGAGATTATACGCGTTGAAATCGCCAATCAAGCGAAACCAAATGGTCTTGTTATCAACTTCCAATTCCAAGCCTTCAATGGTATTGGATAGAATCTTGCCTTTGAAATCTACGAGCTTTTTGAGTCCATAGGATTTTTTGGAAGCACGGGTATTCTGCAACATCACCATACCGCGCTTATCGTCTGCGTTGATCAGCGCAAAGGCATCACTGCCGAGGTCGTCAAAGAATTTCTTCTTTGTGCGTATGTAGTTATCAAAAGTCTTGTGATAGTCGAGATGATCATGGGTGATGTTGGTAAACAGCGCACCGGTAAACTTCAGTCCCGCAATCCGATCCTGATCGATAGCATGCGAACTTACTTCCATGAAGCAGTGCGTGCAGCCAGCATCTACTTGCTGCTGCAATAAGGCATTCAACTGAATCGGATCCGGTGTTGTGTGAGTAGCCGGAATTTCCTTATCCACAATTTTGTTCACAACTGTGGATAACAATCCGCAGCGATAGCCGAGCGTGCTAAAAAGTTTGAATAGCAAAGTAGCCACGGTGGTCTTGCCGTTCGTGCCGGTAACCCCCATCAATTTGAGTTTGTGGGACGGATTGCCATAAAAGTTGGCCGCTAATAAACCAAGTGCTTCGGAGCTGCGTTTCACGGCCACATAGGTGACCTCCTCACGCATTGTGTCCGGAAACTTTTCGCAAACAATAACAGTAGCTCCGGCCTGAAGCGCCTGAGCGATGTATTGATGACCGTCCGACTGTGTGCCCACTACAGCAACAAAAGCAAAGTCTTGCTTCACGTGCCGCGAGTCGAATGCGAGGCCTGCAACTTCACGGGCCATGTTCCCGGAAGTGGCGGTAATGTGCACTTTATATAATATGTCGCGTAGTTGTGCCATCAACTTAGCCTCAGGTAAATCCGCGCTCCTTTACTAATGCGTGCCCCCGGGGTAAGCGACTGCTGCGCTACACGCCCTTTGCCCTGGAACTCCACCGACAAACCCGACTTCTCCAATACATATAAAGCATCGCGATAGGTCATGCCTGTAACGTCCGGCACCAGATTTTCCTGCACCGGGTTTTTCTTCCACGTCACAGCACTGCCACTCCGCACTGCACGCACCCACTCCTCTTCAGTAGATGAGTGAGTAGAAACACCCAATTCATTCGCGAGCATCGTAAGTTCCTCTTGGTTGCCGGCCTTAATCGTGGGAAACACACCGGGCTCTACCAAGTGCTTTTTGTCCATCGCCATATGAATTTCGATGTCGCGTGCGTAAATGTTGTCGGCAATGTCTTTGAAGACCGGCCCCGCCACGTTGTTGCCATATTGCTGCCAGCCTTTCGGATTTTTGATTAACACCAGACACGTGTACTTCGGGGCGTGAGCCGGAAAGTAGCCTACGAAAGAGGTGACGTACTTTTTCTCGTACCGCCCGTTCTCCAGGATCTGGGCTGTACCTGTTTTTCCAGCAATGCGATAGTGCGTGTTTTTTAGATTTTGTGCGGTGCCCCGATCAACCACCCCTTCCAAAAGCAACTTTAGTTTCTTCAAGGTTTTACTCGAACAGATTTTACTATTGAGTACTTCGGTATCGAACGTCTTCACCTCCTGATCGGCCTGGCGAATTGCAGTAACAAACACAGGTTTAATCATCTTGCCATCGTTCGCCACGGCATTGTAAAGCGCAAGGGTGTGAAGCGGAGAAATTTCAAACCCGTATCCATGGGACATCCATGGCAAAGTGATGCCGCTCCAGCCCTTGTCTGTAGGTCGTTTAATTTTTGGGACTGACTCTCCTACGAGCTGCAAGCTGAGTGGCTTGGTGAGCTGAAGTCGCTCCACATGATCCAAGAATTTATCGGGCTTCAGCCCGTAGTGTTTGTTAATCAGCTTGGCCATCGCCACATTCGAAGACAACTCGAACGACTGCTGTACACTAATTTTTCCGAAGCCACCTTCGTGATGATCGCGCACTTTGCGGTTGTACAACGTGTATTCGCCACTGCCCGTTTCAATGGTATCGGTTAAATCCACATTCGTATCCTCCAACAAAGCCATCAGTGTAACCAACTTAAATGTGGAGCCCGGTTCAATAGAGCCGCCCACCGCGTGGTTGAACTTCTCGTAGTAGCCACCACCCTCGGCCGTTAGGTTGGAAATCGCTTTGATGTGGCCCGTGGCTACTTCCATCACCACCACGGTTCCCTCATCTGCCTGGTGCGAAGCCATCGCGCGATGGAGTGACGTTTCGGCCACGTCCTGAAGATTAATGTCAATCGTAGTTTGAATGTCAAGTCCGTGAATGGCCTTGCTGCCCTGCGCATCGTACACCGGCTTCCAGGTGCCCCCGGCAATTTTTTGGAAAAGCGCCTCACCATCTTTGCCACCCAGAGACTTCTCGAAACTAAATTCCAGTCCTGCGCCTTTATCGTCTTCATTTACGAAACCGATCGTTCTGCGCGCCAGATTATTGAACGGCCGGTAGCGCACATCTATCTTTTCGAAAATTACACCGCCTTTGTAACGTCCTTCGCGGAAGATAGGCCACGAGGTCAACTCCTTCTTGGCCAAATAATTTATCTGCTTTCGGTTCAGGATGATGTAGTGGCGGCCAGTGGCTCGCGCATCTACAATTTGCCGCTTGTAGTCAGTGGCCGAACGGTCTTTGTAGTACCGCGACAGTAACATCGCCAAGGAGTCAATGCCGCTTTTGAAAACATCTTCTCGCACGAGGGTCGGATCCATCGCCACTTTATAAAACGGCAAGGAGGTAGCCAACAAGCTACCGTTGTCGGAGTAGATATTGCCGCGGGTTGCTTTTACTTTCCGATAGTCGAACGAGATTTCCTCACCCAACTTCGCCCACTCCTCGCCTTCCACCATCTGGATGTGTCCGACTTTCGCGGCCACGCACACCGCAAAAATCACCACACCCAGAAAGGCGATGCGAACCCGGATTAATATGGACTTCTTAATATTCACTCTTGTCAATCACAACTTTAAAAGGCGGTACCATACTTTCCTCTAAACCCAAAGGACGCACCCGGCGTGCCACTTCACTTTGTTTGCTGGCATACATCACATCCGCTTTTAGCGTGGTGTAATCGGCCCGCAAATCTTCCACTTCACTTTGCAGGCGGTTGGCCTCGCGCGTAGCCTTGTCGGCATAATGCGTGTTGCTGATGTAGATCAGCGCCAGCGCAAAAAAGAATACAATCCGCGGTAGGTACTGCACCGGAAATCCCTCCTCGAAATAAGCTTCTAACTTCAGCTTCTTTTCGAGGCCGGAAAAAATGCTCGAGCCCGAGCCGGAAGGCTTAGCCTTTTCGGGCGTTTCAAACTTGATTGTATTCTCTGCCATCACAATTTCTTTTCTGCTATTCGCAACTTGGCGCTACGCGCCCGGTTATTTTGTTCAATCTCTTCCGGAGTAGCCTCCAGCGGTTTCCGGTTCACGGCCTCCAACGGCCGCAGCGGATTTCCAAAGAAGTCTTTCTCCAATGCTCCAAACACTTTGCCTGTTTGGATGTAATTTTTCACCAACCGATCTTCCAGACTGTGGTAACTCATCACCACCAGTCGCCCACCTGGCGCCAGCACCTCTGCGGTTTGCAGCAGGAACTCCTCCAGCACCTTCAGCTCTTCATTCACCTCCATGCGCAGCGCTTGAAAAACCTGTGCGAAGTATTTGTTCTCCTTCCCGCGCGGCGCTAACGGCTGCAACGCGGTCCGCAACTGCTCGGTAGTACGAAAAGGTTCGCGCGCTCGCACCCGCACCAATTCTTGAGCAGCTGTCTTCGCGTTTTTCAATTCACCATACATGCCCAGTACTTTATGCAACTCCGCCTCCGGGTACTCATTCAAAATCTGCGCAGCCGTTACGTCCCCTTGTTGATTCATCCGCATATCGAGCGGGCCAGCAAAGCGAATAGAAAACCCGCGCTCGGCTGCATCAATCTGATGCGAGGAAACACCCAAGTCGGCCAGAATGCCGTTCACCGTGTTCACCTCATTCAACTTCAGGTACCGTTTCAGGTAGCGAAAATTGGTCGGACAAAATGTAAAAGAACGACTGTCGATCTTGCGGGCCTCCACCCGTGCATCGGCATCCTGGTCGAAACCCAGAAGCCTGCCGGTGGTGAGCCGCGCCAGAATCGCCTGGCTGTGTCCGCCGCCGCCAAAGGTGGCATCCACATACGTGCCGGTCGGATCGATGTTCAATCCCTCCAGGCACTCCCGCAACATGACGGGGCGATGGTAGCTGCTAGCCTCGGGCTTCGAGCTGCTAGTCATGCCTCGTTTAGTTTTCGTATCAGCGCACTAACCATACGCTGTTCCTCATCAATCAAAGTCAGAATCGACTGCTTCAATTCTGTGTCTGCCAGTTTGATTCGGTCTAGTATCAGCACCTGCGTTTCAAGCTCATACAGTGAACCAAGGCTGATTTCAAGAAACCGTCTATACTCTTTGGCACTGCTTCGCGCGCTCCCCTCCGCGATGTTTGCCGGAACAGAAACGGCCGCAGAAGCCAACTGACTTCGTAAGCCGAACCGCTCTTCCAAAGGCAACTCGCGTGTGAGCTGATATACTCGCTCAACGAGTTCCATCCCCTTCTGCCAGATCAATAATTTTTTAAAGTTCTTCACAAGCGTCTCGAAAAACTCGTGGTCGGATTTGTTGCTGAACTTCACTCGCAGCTCGCAGCCAATGGCTTGCAGCAGTCATGCTACTCGTTCAGAAACTTCTCCGCCAGCTTCGACAACTCACTTGGGTCTTGAATCAGGTACTTCTCGTACACGGTGGGGTTCCACACTTCTACCTTCGTGCCGGTACCTACCAGCAACGCCTCTTTATCGATCTGGGCGTAGGTCAACAAATTCTTGGGCAGTACAAACCGGCCGGCAGCATCCAGCTCAATTGTTACCACGCCCGATAAAAAGTTCCGTTGGAGTCTGCGGTTCTCTTCATTGAATTCGTTCAGTGAGGAAATTTTCGAGAAGACCTTTTTAAACTCCACCATCGGATAAAGCAAGAGGCACGGCTCAAAGCCCTTGCGGATCACGAGCTCCTGAGGTTCACCCTCCGGCAGCTGCGCCTTGATCCGGGAAGGCAAAATCAGCCTCCCTTTGGCATCGAGCTTACACTCAAACTCACTGGTGAAGAAAGTCATTGACGTAGTGGTTGTCTTTTTCTCCTAAGCAAACATAGGCATTTTACACCACTTTACACCACTTTACGCCACTTTTTTACAAAAACCTCCGATTTCGGCTTCTTTTAACCCGAAATTCGTATTTAGGGCGGTCCCGCGGCCAGCCACCTGCCCCCGCAGCGGGCCAGGCTTTCGCGGCTCGCCACCCGCCGCACCTGCCACCACGGGCTCAAACAAACCCGCTCAATCCTTACCGCGGGCATCCACCTAAAACATTGCCGGTGTTCAATACAAACAAGTACCTTCATGCCCAACCCCACTGTTATGGCCGCCACGCAATGGAAAAAAGCGCTTCAGCCGCTCATCAAAAAATACAAAGGCAAAAAACATCCGCTCAACTACCAGAACACGTACCAACTCGTGGTCATGGTGGTGCTTTCCGCACAGGATTCCGACCGGCACATTAACAAAATCGCACCCGACTTTTTTGCAGCGTACCCCGACATGAAGGCGCTATCGAAAGCAGATGAAGAAGGGCTCCACGCGCTCATCAGCGGAGTGCGTAACTATCGCAACAAAACAAAGTGGTTGCTGGCCATCGCCAGCCAGATCAAAGACGACAAGAAAATTCCCACCAACTTAGAGGCCCTCACCGAACTACCCGGCATCGGCCGAAAATCAGCGAACGTCATTCTGCGCGAGCGCGGACTGCCGGCCGAAGGAGTTATTGTCGACTTGCACGTGGTGCGCGTAGCCCCACGACTCGGCATCGCCACGGGCACCGACCCCAAAAAACTGGAAACTCAAATCATGGCTGCGCTCGACCCGAAAGACTGGGGCGAAGCCGGTATGGCCATCTTCTTCCTCGGCCGTGAAACCTGCCGCCCGAAAAATCCAAAGTGCAGCGAATGTGTGGTAAGCAACGCCTGTGCTTTTTTTGCAGCGGCCGGTAAATGAATTCGGTTCGACCCCGCTGGGGTCGCGGGTTTCGCTTTATCGAAAGCTACTGATATTTGACCCCTTCGGGGTCGACTCTGCTGGTCGAGAATTTCAAATTGGTTGGAAGTTGTAATCCCGACCAACGTGGAGCACGCGTTTTAAACGCGCGCTAACGAGGGGAATCTTTGTAATTCCAACCAGCTCGCCCGCCCTAGATTAGTTCTAACTTGACAAGACTTTGTACTTACGGTCGGGATTGCAAATCCCGACCAACATAGGGTCGGGATTTGTAATCCCGACAAATTCTGTTTAGTAATTTTTGTAATTCCAACCTTCTCGCCTCTCCTTGATTAGTTCCAACTTGAAAAGGCTTTGTCCTGTAACCTACTTTCTATTTTGTGATACAAGTACGGTCGGGATTTTCAATCCCGACCAACATGGGCCGTTAACCAAACGTTTAAAGCCAAAACGCAAAGTTTTCCTCTCGCAGCCCGCAGCTAATCGCTCGCAGCTATCCTTCTACTTCCCATACAACTTCTTCCCTACTGCCTCGTATTTGTCGCCTGCCTTCCAGGTGGGCATCACCGGCACATTTAATAGCTG
>JBIIVI010000087.1:0-11879 GCA_044339555.1 Cyclobacteriaceae bacterium
GATTGCAATTTTTGTGGCCGAGATTCAACAGGTGTTGGCAGCAAACGGTTTCGATCCGCATGTATGCCAACTCGCGGTTGACACGTTTGATCATATGATCACGAAAGTGCTGGCCGAACATCCGCAGGTGAAACTCATCGACTTCACCGGCAACTCTGCCTTTGGAGCGTACCTCGAAGCATTGCCCGGCAAAACGGTCTTCACCGAAAAAACGGGCGTCAATTCGGTAATTCTTGACTCCGTAGAAGATGCCGACAAGGTGGCGGCCAACCTTGCATTTTCCGTGAATCTCTACAGTGGCCAGATGTGTACGGCTCCGCAAAACTTCTTCATCCCGGCGGACGGGATTAGCACGCCAGCCGGCAAAATCACGCTGGATGATTTTGCCGCGAAGCTCGTTGCTCAAATCAACGGCTTGGTGGATAACCCGAAGGCGGGTCCGTTTGTGTTGGGTGCCGTGCAAAACAAAAAAACCTGCGACCGGGTACTGGATGCCGAGAACCTCCCCGGTAAAGTATGGCTGAAGTCGCGCGCATTCGAAAACCCGATGTTCAAAAAGGCCCGCGTGGCTACACCCGTAGTGGTGGAAATCGACAGCTCCAAAAAAGAAATCTTCAGCAAAGAATTATTTGGTCCGATTGTGTTGCTGATCAAAACCAAAAACACTGAGGAATCCATCGCACTCGCGCGCGAAATGGCCGAGCAACATGGCGCCATTAGTTGTGGCGCTTATACAACTGACGGAAGCGTTAAAGAAAAAATTGCCGATGAGATGGCGCTGGCCGCCACGCCCGTAAGTTTCAATTTAACCGGCGGGATTTATATGAACCAAAATGCTGCTTTCTCGGATTTCCACGTAACGGGCGGCAACCCTTCCGGCAACGCATCGTTCACCAATCCAGAGTACGTTACGAAACGCTTCACATGGGTGGGGCATCGGGAGCCGGTGAAGGTGTTGTAGTAGTAGTTGGTGTTGTTGTTGTTAGTTGAGTAGTTACTCCTTCCGCTTCAACCGCGCCATATAAAAACCATCAAACCCCTCGGAGGGCCATTGGTGGTGCTCGGCCTCCAGTTCGAAGTTGGGGTTGGTTTTTAGGAACGATTGCACCTGCTTTTCATTCTCCGAGGGCAGCACACTGCACGTGGCGTACACCAACACTCCGCCCGGGCGCAGGATGTTGGAGTACGTGCGAAGGATTTCCTGTTGGGTGTCGCGCACTTTCTCGAGCGACTCGGGCGACAACTTCCACTTGGCATCAGGGTTTCTTCGCAATACACCTAGTCCACTACAGGGCACATCCAGCAGCAGGCGGTCGGCCGATTTTTCCATGCGCTTAATCACTTTCGTAGAATCAATCACGCGCGTTTCGATATTGCCGGCCCCGGCCCTGCGCGCCCGCTTCTTTAATTCCTCCAGTTTCCATGCTTCGGTGTCCATCGAAATAATTCGCCCTTTGTTTTGCATGAGGGCCGCAAGATGCAGGGTCTTGCCGCCCCCACCCGCACACGCATCTACCACGCGCATTCCGGGTTCTACTTTTAAAAAAGGTGCGATGAGCTGAGAGCCCGCATCCTGTACTTCAAACAAGCCGTCTCGGAACGCCGGGCGGGTGAAGATATTTTGCCGCTCCTCCAGCAGTAGCGCATCTGGAAAGGCCTCCGGCGCCTCGGTGGCGATGTGCTCTTCTTGCTCCAGGTGATGCTGGAGCTTACCGCGACTCACTTTCAGCGTGTTCGCACGTAGTACTACGCGGGCCGGTTCGTTGAGTGAATGAAGTTCGAACACCCATCGCCTGCCCAGTTCGCTCTCGCCGGTTTGAAACATCCAATCCGGAACGGACTCGCGCACCGCCACATCTTGTATGCGTTTCATGGCAGCCGTAAAATTTCGTTCGCCCAGCCCGTAAAACTCTGGCCAGGCGGGAAGCTCTTCGTTCTTCCAAAGCACCCAGGCGCCCACCAACTTCCAAAAGTCGCCCGGTCCGGCATTTGTAGCGTGTTGGAAGAGTCGGTACCAGCGCACCACATCGTAGGTAGTTTCGGCAATGAATCGCCTGTCGCGCGCACCCCATTTGGGGTTTTGTTTCAGAATCTTCTCGATTACTTTATCGGCATACTTGTTGTCGATAAAAATCTGGCGCAGGCCATCCACCACGGCCTCGGTTAGGTTGCGATAAAGTTTCACGTGCGCAAGATAGCGGGCAAAAAACTGGAAATGCAGGGGAACATCATTTTTGGTTGGGTTTGGTTTTAACAGGCGATCGGAGTAATTTCAAGGTGCACAACCAAGCTATGAATCGTAGAAAATTTATTCAATCAGGCACACTTGGGGCGCTGGCGCTGCATGCATGGCCTGCCTCCGCCCACGCGTCTGCTTCGGCCGAAAAGCCATTCCGGCTCAACTATGCACCGCACGATGGCATGTTTCAGAACCACGCGGGCAAAAACTTTGTCGACCAGATTAAATACATAGCCGACCAGGGCTTCCGCGCCATTGAAGACAACGGCCTGTTGGGCCGCCCCGTGGCAGAGCAAGAGAAAATCGGCAGCACATTGGCCGATTTGAAAATGACCATGGGTGTTTTTGTAGTAGATGGCGGCGAGAACTGGAAAACTTCACTCACCACTGGCAAACCGGAGTTCAAAGACACGTTTGTAAAGGCCTGTCGACAGTCGGTAGAGGCAGCCAAACGCGTGAATGCAAAATGGATGACGGTGGTGCCGGGCTTTTACGATCGCAGGCAACCTATCGGCATCCAAACTGCCAACGTGGTTGACGCCCTGCGCCGCGGAGCCGAAATCTTTGAGCCACATGGTTTGGTGATGGTGTTGGAGCCACTGAGCGACACGCCCGACTTGTTTTTACGCTACTCGGATCAGACCTACGAAATCTGCAAGGCAGTAAAAAGCCCGAGTTGCAAAATCTTGTACGACATCTATCACATGCAGCGCAACGAAGGCAATCTCATCAACAACATCAACGCGTGTTGGGAGGAGATCGCCTACATTCAGATTGGTGATAATCCGGGGCGGAACGAACCTACTACCGGAGAAATCAATTACAAAAATATCTTCCGCCACGTCCACCAAAAAGGCTACGCGGGTGTGTTGGGCATGGAACACGGAAACGCCAAGCCTGGTAAAGAGGGCGAGTTGGCGCTGATTCAAGCGTATCGGGAAGTTGATAATTTCTAAACATGCGGATTGGAATTTTCGTGGCGTTGTTGGGACTGCAAACTGTAGCCTTTGCCCAAATTGATGGTATTCTAAATCGTGCGAAAAATCGCATCAAACAAAATGTTCGCGAGGCCACAGTAAACAAAGCCGATGCCGAACGCGACCGTATCGATTCTACCGATTTCAACTTTGCGGTGTCGGTCATTGACAATGCGGGGATGATGAACATCCGTGATGTAGAAGAGCGGCTGGTGAAAGCGGGCAGCTCGGCCGTGAACCTGTTGGTGAAAAATGACAACGAAGTAACACCCGCGCAGCAATGTCGCAATCTGTTGAGCTTTGCGCAGAAGCTATACGAAACCCGCCGGTACAAAGCTGCGGAGTCGGCGTTTATCACCGCACGTGCGGCCTACGAAGCCGAGGGGTTGACTGACAACATCAACTACAGCAAGATTTTTTCCGATTTAGGTTTGCTGTATGCCAGCACCGGCCGTTATAACCTCGCGGCCCAAAATACCGAGCAAGCGTTGGATATCCGTAGTCGCACACTTTCTGAAAATCATATCGCCTATGCAGCTGGCCTCAACAACCGCGCGTCACTGTATCAGGAGCTGGCCTATTTTAACGAATCGGAAAAAGATTTTGTGCAGGCCAGCCAACTTGTAAAAACCATCAAGGGCGAGAACAGCGAAGAATTTGCGCTCGTGTTAAACAATGAATCCATCTTGTTAGCCGAACTAGGCCGGTACGAAGAGGCCACACAAAAACTCCAACAAGCCATCCGCATCATTGAAGGCATGAAAGGTTCGAAGCTGCGCAACCAAGTGATTTATCAATCCAATCTGGCTTCGCTGTACCAACGCACCAGTAAACTACCAGAAGCCGAGGCGATTTACCTGCGCCTGGAAAAAAATCTGGGAGCTGGTAACCCGTATTACCCGGGCATATTAAACAGTCTTGGCCTCTTGTATGTGGATTTGAAACAGCCGACCAAAGCTGAAGACTACTTGAAACGCGCTGCCCAGATTTACAAATCGAAACTCGGGGGTGAAAATAATCCCTTCTTCGCGAAGGCAACCGCTGATCTCGGTTGGTTTTATCGGGCTAACACCCGCTATGCCGAAGCAGAGCCACTGCTTACCAAAGCACTCGCCATCCGCGAGCAGACTCTCGGCATCGACCATCCGGACTATATCCGCAACAAAGAAGAGTTGGCCATTTTGTATTGGAAGACAAGAGCGTGGGACAAAGCTTATGCACAGTACAAGCCCGTGATGGACAAAACCATCGACTTCATCAACAGCTATTTTCCGCCCATGAGCGAGGCGGAGAAGACCAAGTATTGGGATATCACCTCGCCCCGGTTCCAACGGTTTTTTGATTTTGCGCTCGAGGCGCGCGAGACAATGCCTACCGTTGTGGACGATATGTACGACTACCAAACCGCCACAAAAGCACTCTTGTTTAACGCAACTAATAAAGTCAAGCAAAGCATTTTGCGCAGTGGCAATCCACAACTGATTCAGGACTACCTCAGTTGGCTGGATACCAAAGAATCGCTGGCGCGTTACTATGGGTTGTCGAAAGATGAACTCCGGGAGGCGGGCATCAAGATCGACTCGGTACAACGCGTGGCTAACCAAATGGAGAAATCGTTGAGCGAGCGTTCAAAAGAGTTTTCAGCCGGCTATGGCACGCAAAAAGTGGGCTTCAGCGAAATCCAGAATGTACTTAGCGAAACAGAGGCAACCATTGAAATCATCCGGGTGCGCAACTTTGATCAGGAACTTACCGCAGACGTTCGGTATGTGGCATTGGTTCTTACCAAAGGGGCAACGCAGCCGCGCGTGGTACTGCTAGAAAACGGCACACAACTGGAAACGCGGTATGCGAAGTATTATCGGAACACGATTCAACAAAAAGCCGCTGACCAGTTTTCGTATGAACAATACTTTCAAAAAATCGAGCCGTTGGTGGCGGGCAAGAAAACCATTTACTTATCGGCCGATGGTGTGTACAACCAAATCAACCTGGCCACACTTCGCAAGCCTTCGGGCGAGTATTTGCTGAGTCAGTTTGATTGGGTGATCGTTGGCAATTCGAAAGACATCCTCGGTTTGAAGGCGCGCAAAACGGGCCTCGCGAAAAAAGAAGCAACCCTGCTCGGGTTCCCCGACTATGGCGGCACATCGGTGGCGGCCTTGCCCGGTACCAAAGTTGAATTGGAGAATATCAGCCGCATTCTGAAAACCGGTGGATTCACGACCCGGCAGTTCATGCAAAAGGAGGCCAGCGAAAGCGCCATTAAAGGTGTGAAGGCGCCCGGGTTATTGCACATTGCGACGCATGGCTATTTTTTGCAGGATGTGGATAAAGGTGGGAACGCCTTGGGTGTGAATCTGGAAAACGCGAAGGAGAACGCGTTGCTCCGTTCTGGGCTAATGCTGGCGGGTGCTGCGGCCACGGTAAGTGGTGAGCAGAGCCAAACGTTTACCAGCAACGACAATGGCATTCTCACCGCCTATGAAGCGATGAGCCTGAATCTGGATGGCACTGACCTGGTGGTGTTGAGTGCGTGCGAAACGGGCTTGGGCGATGTAAAAAATGGCGAAGGCGTATATGGCCTCCAGCGTGCATTTCTGGTGGCCGGCGCTAACGCGTTAATCATGAGCTTATGGAAAGTAGATGATGCCGCAACGCAGCAATTGATGACCAACTTCTATACGAATTGGAGCAAGACGGGCGACAAGCTAAAGTCGTTTAAGCAGGCGCAGCAACAACTCATGGCGAAATACAAAGAGCCGTATTATTGGGGCGCATTTGTGATGATGGGACTGTAAGGGTTGAGGCTGTTCAACCCCTTCGGGGTTGTGTCTCACACATGGCGTAGCCTGGTAAACTGGCATTTGATGCCCGGTTACGCAAATTGAATCCCTTCAGGATTCCTGGGGTGGTGATCCCGAAGGGATCAAATTTTAGTAACCACCGAAGAAATCGGTGGCGGTAGCGTAGAACAATGCGAACCGCAGAGCGGTTCAATAGCGATGAGCACATATACCCAAATCCTCTATCAGATCGTGTTTGGCACCAAGTATCGCGCACCGGTACTAATTGCATCTGGCCGTCCGGAACTCTTCAGGTACATCGGTGGGATTCTGAAAAACAAAAAGTGTCATGTGTATCAAATAAACGGCGTAGAAGATCACTTGCATATTCTAACCTACCTGCACCCTTCGGTGGCGCTTTCCGATTTAGTGAAGGATATCAAACTCGCCAGCTCGCAGTTCATCAAAGAGCGACAGCTTTTCCCCGACTTTGCGGGTTGGCAAGCGGGCTATGGCGCATTTACCTACTCAATCGACTGTAAGAGTATTTTAGTGAACTACATCAAAAATCAGGAGCAGCACCACCGGAAGACCACGTTTCGTGAGGAGTACATTGATTTATTGAGGGAGCACAGTATCGATTTTGACGAAAAGTATTTGGATTGATTCAACCCCTTCGGGGTTGAGTCCCACAAGTGGCGTGATGTCCGGACATTGGATGTCCGGTTATTCGATTTGAATCCCTTCGGGATTCCCACGTGGTGATCCCGAAGGGATCAAATCTCAGTAACCACCTTTTCATCGGTGGCGATGAGTACAACCACCCTAACCGCGGAGCGGTTCAATAAAACTCTATAGAACACTCCGCTGTGGAAGCTACTCCCTGCGGCCGGGATGCGCAGGGCTTGGTGCCCACGCGCCTCGCGGGGGCACGGAGCGAACAGCGACCCCGGAGCAGCCCGTAAGCCGCCCAAAAAAGCCTAAAAAAATTTACGCAGTTACCCGCAAGATATTTCCACTCAGCGCCGTGCGGTACTGCCGCAACGGGCGGTTGGCAGGCCCTTGTACCACACCACCCGAGGTACTGAACACGCTTCCATGATTGGAACAAAAGAAGTCGCGCTGCGTGGGTCGGAAGTTCACAGGCGTACCTTGATGTGTGCAAGCGCGGCTCACAGCTGCGAATTCGGTAGCCGAGAGCCGGGCGATGATGACGCCATCGCGCGATAAACTGCCACCCACGTTTTGGAGTGCCGTGTTCTCGGTCGAGTTCAGGTCGAGACTTAAATCAATATCCGTGGGTGCCGGGTCTTCTTCTGCACTACAACTCACTAAGCCACAACCCGCACACGCCAGCAACGTGCCTGCACCCACCAGTTTGATAAACTCCAGTCGTTCCATCTGTTTTTATTTTTAAGAACCCCGGTTGGTTAGAAAAGTTCTAGTTTGTTGAAGCTTTGTTCCACCACCGAAGTAACAAAGCCGCACCCGCCCATACGCCCGCCGCGTCAAGCAGCCAATCCCGATAGTCGGGTGTACGACCTGGCACAAAACTCTGGTAGAATTCGTCCAACGCCGCGGCTGTACAACCAACTGACAAGCAAATCGCCAGCACTTGCTTGCGGGAGAATATCGACCGGGCAATCAGTACGCGTGCAAGAAAAAAACTAAAAACAAAATACTCGACAAAGTGAATCAACTTGTCGGGTGTAAGCTGAAATACTTTGGGAATGCTTTTGCCAGGCACAGACGATCCCACTAAAATAATCATGTAGAGCAACATCGGCACCAGCCAGAAGTTAAGCCACGGGTGTCGAAGCAGTTTTTTCACTGCGCGGGCGTTAACATTAAACGGTGGGCAGCTACTTTTTCGATCTCCACACGATTCATGTACATCGTTCGAAAAGCACCTTGCACGTAGCGCTCGGCCTGATCATCGTAGTATTGACTAAACAAGTTCCCGGATTGGCCCGAGGGCGAAATGGTAACCCCGCGTTGCCAGTCGCCCAGGTCAGTGATCTTGCGCAGCGCAGGCCCACCCTTCACTGGAAAGAAACCCGTGCTATCCAGATTGAACTGCAGGTTGTTAATTACCTCATCGCCCCCGTCTGCCGGGAAAGGCCCCACGTTAAAAATTTTATCGAGCGGTTTTACGGCTGCAAGCACATGCGGGTGGGTAACCGTGTGGATTTTGTCCCACGTCCATTCTTCCGGTGTTGGTCCGCAGTTCGCACGAAGTCGTTGGAGCGTAACATCCGCGGCCTGCTCGATCACATGCTGGCGGCTTTCAACCATGCCTGTGTACAGGTTGTCCCACCAAGGCGAGTCGGGGTTACTGATCAAGTGTGTGCGCGAGTCTTTCATCAGCGAAGTAGTCATCAGCGTGCGGTAGGCCTCGGGCCGAAGTTCGTCTTCCATGGCGCCTTGCAAGGTGGCGGCAAGCAGGTTATAGAAAACGGAAGGCGCAGTGCTGGTTCTGGGATGGCTGCCGTCCCACGACATCAGGATGGCAGCCAGTGGCTGATGCGCGGGATTCGAGCTCCTTGCCAGTACCGCTGCAAACACGCGTGCGAGTTCCACGTGTGCTTCGGTTGTGGCATCCAGTATCACTTTCTTTACATCTTCCACCGTCCACCTTTTTTCTTCACTTAACAACGCACGAATGCGACCCGCGCGGTACTTCGGGAAGTAGTAACCCGGATACAGCACCCCGGCTACGGAGTCAGGCTGGTTGTTCGCGGAATACACAAAGCCCCAGGGTGGATTTACCGACTGAGGGTTTTCTGAAAAAGGATGAAAGCCTCCGTACTGATGTTGTGGGTTGTCGGACGCGAGAAACAACTTCGGCTCGACTGCCGCATCCCGCACCGGCAGTTTTGCGGCCGCCCACCAAGCGATGTTGCCGGCTCGGTCGGCATACATCACGTTTAAGCCGGGCGCGGTAAACAAACTGGCGGCCGTTTCAGCATCTGTAAACGAGCGCGCGTGGTTCAGTTGGTAGGCGGCTTGCAAGGCGGTATTGGTTTGGTGCGTTAGCTGCCAGTAGAACGCAGTGGGCCGGTTCTTGTCCGCAGCAGGCACATGCTCCACCTCATCACCTAACCAAACGCCCCAGGGCGAATCAACGATGTTGATGGGTACATCCGGTCGATCTTTCACCCGTATCACCTCCGTAGTTGTTTGGTATTGATCGTTTTCGCTGCCGCCTTCCGCTTGTTTGAAATCACTGAAGTCAACAAAGAAATCGGTATCATCATTTTCAAACATCGTTAGCCCCCAGGCACAAAAATCATTTTGCCCCAGCAAACCGAAAGGCAGACCTGCCACATGATGGCCGTAGAACTCAAAGCCCGGGTAACTTAGGTGCACTTCGTACCACACGGCCGGCTGCGAGAAACCCATGTGGGTGTCGTTTGCCAGTATGGGCAGGCCGCTGGCGGTGCGACTGCCGCTAATGGCCCAGCCGTTGCTCCCCTGCCACAACGGAATGGGAATGGCCGAAAGCGCTTGATCCAACTGCACGATGAGTGAATCCAAGGGCTTACGATTGGGCTCACCTTTGAAGACCGGAATCTTCTCGGCATCGGCGGGTGTTTGTACAGCGAGGTCGCGCAGATACTTGTCGCCCAACTCTGTTTTTATCTTCTGTAGCACCGGATCGGTGCGCACGCCTTCGGCAAATCCAAACGCCATGATGCCCACCACGTGGTAGAAATCGGCATCCGTAAAGGGTTGCTTGGGAATACCCATTAACAAAAACTCAACAGGCGTGGGCCCGGTGGCGATGAAATGATTCACTCCTTTTTGATACGCGTGAGCCGCTCGTTGAAATGGCAGCGAGTCGGACGCCAGAAATTTTTTCGCATGTTCACTGGCAAACCGGCTAATGCCGAGCGTGCGAAACAACTGATCCGCCTTTAAAGCTTTTTCGCCAATCACTTCGGCCAATCGGCCCGCACCTGCTCTGCGCAACATCTCCATTTGAAACAACCGGTCCTGCGCATGCACATACCCCAGCGCAAAATAGGCATCGGTTTCCTGCTGTGCATAAATGTGCGGCACCCCGGCCTTATCGTAAAAAATTTCTACCCCGGCCGTTAAGCCCGGCAACTCCCGCGCCCCACTGTAACTCGGCTTGTGAAGCACATAAAAAATCACACTCGCCACCCCCAACACCAGCATCAACGAAATCAGAATAATTCCTAACCACTTCAGCATTTTATTATCTTTGATTAGACGTGAAAGATAATCAATCATCCATTTCTCCACCGATGCGCCACCATGCGAACGAATCAATTTTTTTTTCGGCAGCCTCTCGGCCCGCCCGAGGCGGGCGAGACCGGGCTATTCGCTTCAAGTCCGGCCCCACACAGGCCTGTGCACTTCGGGCTTTCCGCTTCTATCCCTGGCTGAGTGCGGAGCCCGATAATCGTCTTCCGTCAATTCAATCATCGCCCTCGCTCAATAGAATTGCATGTCTTGCATCGGTCGGACTGATTGCGTTGGTATTCAACCCGCTGTTCGCTCAATATAAATATGGCGTACAACCCATGACGAAGTCCGCCTACCAGGAGGTGGTGCAAAAAAATCCCAACAAACAACTGGTCAATCTTGAGCAGGAGTTGCCCACACTTTTTTTCGACATTCGGTATGCCACGAAAAACAATTTCACGGGCGAGCAAATCTATCAGGTGCCCCGCGCCTATGTCCGAAAGCCGGTGGCCGAAGCCCTACGAAAAATTCAGGCCGAATTAAAACCGCAGGGATTGGCGCTCAAGATCTACGATGCGTACCGCCCCTACAAAGCCACTGTAAAATTTTATGAAGTGTACCGCGACACCACCTACGTGGCCTCCCCCTATCGCGGGTCGCGTCATAACCGCGGGTGCGCCCTCGACCTGACACTGGCGGATGCAAAAACTGGCAAAGAAATAAAGATGCCTACAGAGTTCGACTCTTTTAAAAAAGAAGCCTGGCCCAGCACGCCCATCGCAGACCCCGAAGCGCGGGCCAATCGGAAGTTGCTGATCGACATCATGCAAAAGCATGGCTTTAAGGTAAATTCCTCCGAGTGGTGGCATTTTGATTTCGTAGGGTGGCAGCAGTATGAAGTGCTCGACATCGATTTTGAGGAGTTGGAAACGCGCCAATAACGGATGAGGTTGGCGATGAGGTTGGCGTTACCGGTTTCAGCTTTCCGCTTTGGATTCGACCCCTCCGGGGTCGCGGGTGACTTCGCCTATTTCCTACTCATATTCGACCCCTACGGGGTCGACCCAATCCAACTACATCCGCCACTCGTACTATCAAAATCGCCCACCCTGAATCGCAAAAAATGAAACACCCATTTTTCCTCCTCGCAGCCATTGGCCTGCTCCTGGCAGTCGCCTGCCAAACAAAACCATCGGAAACCGCGGTTACCACTGAATTGTCGAACGACTCGCTGCTCACGCTCGTGCAACAACGCACGTTTGAGTATTTCTGGGACGGAGCCGAGCCCAACTCGGGCTGCGCCCGCGAGCGATTCCATGTCGACAACGATTACCCCGACAACGACAAACACATCATTACCTCGGGCGGTACCGGCTTTGGCTTAATGACCATCCTCGTGGGTATCGAGCGAAAGTTCGTCACCCGCGAGCAGGCGGTGGAGCGCTTCGAACGCATTTTTTCCTTTCTGGAAAAGGCCGACCGCTTTCATGGGGTGTGGCCGCACTGGATCAATGGTGAAACCGGCAAAGCCAAACCTTTCAGTTCCAAAGACGATGCCGCGGACTTAGTGGAAACGTCCTACCTGGCACAGGGCATGTTGTGCGTGCGTCAGTATTTTCAAGGCGGCAATGCGCGCGAGCAGGCGCTGGCAGCAAAGGTCGATCA
>JBIIVI010000381.1:0-2742 GCA_044339555.1 Cyclobacteriaceae bacterium
CTTCGGCCGAGTGTTTATACAGGAAGTTGGCCGAGGTTTCATAGCCTTGGGCTTCGCACCAACTTGCCATCGACAGGTAATAGGCCGATGACTCGCCTTCCATCACGATTTGTTTGTTCAACAACGCCTCCGTAGCCTCGCTCAGCGAGCGGGTGGGGGTGATGATCTTCTTACTCATAACTTATCTACGCTTGTTTGGTTTCTTTCCTTTTTTCGTTACTACCTTTTTCTTGGCAATGGTTTTCTTCGCCACTTTCTTGGTCGCCTTCTTGACTGGTTTAGCTGCTTTCTTGGCAACTACTTTTTTCACCGTTTTCTTGGTTGCTTTTTTGGCAGCCTTTTTTGGCGCAGCTTTTTTAGCCACCGGCTTGCTTGCTTTTTTAGCAGCCGCCTTTTTTGTCGCTGCCTTTGCGGCTGCTTTTTTAGCTGTGAATCGGCTCGCCATCAGGTTCAAAGCGGAGCCTGCCTTAAACCAACCTATTTGTCCGGCATTGTACGTGTGGTTTACCTTGATGGTGTCTTTCGTTCCGTTCAGGTGGTTCAACACCAATGTCAGTTGTTTCTCGGGAGCGAAGGACGTCAGGTCGATGATATCAATGCTATCGTCTTCCTGAATCTTGTCGTAGTCAGCCTCGTTGGCAAATGTCAAGGCTAGCATTCCCTGCTTCTTCAAATTGGTTTCGTGAATACGGGCAAAGCTTTTCACCAGGATTACTTTGATGCCCAGATGGCGCGGTTGCATGGCGGCATGTTCGCGGGAGGAGCCTTCGCCATAGTTATGATCGCCTACTACAAGTGTGCTCACACCAGCAGCCTTGTAGGCGCGTTGCGTAGCAGGTACGGGGCCATACTCGCCCGTGAGCTGGCTTTTTACTGAGTCTGTTTTTTCATTGAAGAAGTTTACCGCTCCGGTAAGCGTGTTGTTCGAGATGTTATCCAAATGTCCGCGGAAGCGCAGCCATGGTCCGGCCATGGAGATGTGATCTGTGGTACACTTGCCTTTTGCCTTAATGAGCAGTTTCAGGCCCATGAAATTCTTTCCATCCCAAACTGAGAATGGTGCCAGCGCCTGGAGGCGTTGCGATTTCGGGTCGATCTTTACCTGCACCTTGCTGCCGTCGTTGGCGGGAGCGAGGTAGCCGGGATCTTTCACATCGTATCCTTTCGGGGGATGCTCAAGACCAGTTGGCTCGTCTAATTTCACTTGTTGCCCGTCGCTGTTTGTTAGCGTATCCTTTAGCGGATTGAAGGTGAGATCGCCCGCAATGGCCAGAGCGGTAACAATCTCCGGCGAAGCTACGAATGAATGGGTATTGGGATTGCCGTCATTGCGCTTGGCGAAGTTGCGGTTAAAGGAGGTAATGATCGAATTCTTCCGATTAGGATCATCGGTATGGCGAGACCACTGGCCGATGCAAGGACCACATGCGTTGGCCAACACCACTCCGCCCATCTTGTCAAACACCCCCAGGAAACCATCGCGCTCAACAGTATAGCGCACTTGCTCTGAACCGGGAGTGATGGTAAATTCTGCCTTCGCCTGAAGTTTTTTATCCACTGCCTGCTTAGCTAAGCTGGCCGCCCGTGAGATGTCCTCGTAGGATGAATTGGTGCAAGAACCGATCAGGCCTACTTCCAGTCGCTCGGGCCAGCCATTCTTCTTCACCTCCTCGGCGAACTGGCTGATGGGAGTCGCGCGATCCGGAGTAAAAGGACCGTTAATGTGCGGCTCCAGCGTAGAGAGATCAATCTCGATCACTTCATCGAAATACTTGCCGGGGTTTGCATAAACCTCCGGATCACCGGTTAGGTGTTCTTTGATTTTGTCAGCAAGATCGGCAACCTCGGCTCGCCCTGTTCCACGTAGGTATTGCGCCATTTTCGCATCGTAACCAAACGTAGACGTAGTGGCGCCAATTTCTGCGCCCATGTTACAGATCGTTCCTTTGCCCGTGCAAGACAGCGACAATGCGCCAGGACCAAAATATTCGAGAATCGCTCCGGTGCCGCCTTTCACGGTCAGGATGCCGGCTACTTTTAAGATTACGTCTTTAGCGGATGTCCAACCACTGAGTTTGCCGGTCAGGCGTACGCCAATCAGCTTGGGGAACTTCAGTTCCCAGGCCATGCCGCTCATCACGTCCACCGCGTCCGCACCGCCTACGCCAATGGCAACCATGCCTAGTCCACCGGCATTTACCGTGTGGGAGTCCGTTCCGATCATCATCGCGCCCGGGAACGCATAGTTCTCGAGTACGACCTGGTGAATAATCCCGGCTCCTGGCTTCCAGAACCCGATTCCATATTTGTTGGAGACCGACTCCAGGAAACTAAATACTTCGCCGCTAGCAGTAATGGAGTCAGCTAAATCTTGCTTGGCACCGTTCTTGGCCAAGATCAGGTGATCGCAGTGAACGGTCGAGGGCACGCGTACTTTGGGAATGCCGGCCGACATGAACTGGAGCAGCGCCATTTGAGCGGTAGCATCCTGCATGGCCACACGGTCGGGCGCAAAGTCTACATACGATTTGCCACGGCCAAAATTCTCCAGCTTCTGATCTGCGTGGAGGTGCGTGTACAGAATTTTCTCGGTCAGGGTGAGAGGTCGGTTTAGTACTTTACGGGCAGCCGCCACGCGGCCGGGAAACGATGCATAAACCTGCTTAATCATGTCTAAGTCGAACACCATACATTTTGGATTAAAGAGTCGCTAAACTAGTAAATTTTAGCGCGTCAAGCAGG
>JBIIVI010000088.1:0-11876 GCA_044339555.1 Cyclobacteriaceae bacterium
ATTGTTAGCTGCGGTGTTTTACCGGAAAGACAAGTTGCTTGTAGTAGTCTATAAAGAAGAAATCAGTGACGGCTTTGTGATAACAGCGTTCTTTACCAAGCGTATCCAAAGCATGCTAAAAAGGAAAATTCTATGGCAGAAACAGAAATAGAATCGGTTTTGAAGGCCCTTCGGCACTTGCCTGGACGAGCAATGAAGGATATGCACGTACGCTACGATGAAGTGGCGGATACGCTATACGTTAATTTTGGTGCGCCTATTGCCGCGGACGACAGTGAACTAACCGATAACGATGTGCTCTACCGTTTCCGTGAGGGAGAAATTATTGGTGTTACGGTTACGCATTTCTCAAAACGTTGAATCAGGGTCCAGCATCGTCTTTTGTTAGACCGCTTCGGGACGATACGTTACCCCAAAATGGTCACTACGAAGATTGTGTTTTCGAAGCTCATCGTCCCCGAAGCGGGAGACGATGAGGAGATAAAAGTCCCCACCGACATCGTCCCCTGCCACCGCTACTCCGCCGTGCAGGAGACGATGGGGAGCATAAAATGAAAAACTCAAATGCGAGGCGAATGCATTACTATTCGAAAGTACCGGAATTCGCCATTTCAAAAAGAATGGAGTAAGAGGATCTTTTTTTGAATTGGTAACGCTTGCCCTGAATTGTTACGATCCCGTTTTTTCTACCGAACACCACAGTAGGGCTTAAGATGTAGGCTTTTTTGATAAGGAAGCCGTTCAGGAAATATAAAATTACTTGAGTGACCGGCTGGCGATCAATGTGCAATTCAACCGGGCTAATAGCGTAAACCGAAAGTACCCCGTGTTGGTCATCGAAATGGCCGTAAAACCGGTAACAACTATGGATGGAGCGGAATTCGGGCGAACCAAATGGCAGCCTGTTATTGAAGGGGCATCCCGTTCTCGTTTCGGTAGTCTGGCCCATAAGCACCGCAGCTTCGACATCCACAATTTTCATTGGTAGCTTTCCGGGTTTTTCTTCAACGGAAGCACTACATGACAAAAGGGCAACGAACGTAAAAATCCAAAGTCTCTGGCAATTGAAAATCGTGAGCATGTTTCGTTTCACTACCACGCGTCCGTCAAATTTTCTATCAAATTAAGAATGACTACGTCACTTAACAGTCTTATTCGCCTTGCTCGCCTCTGCCAGCGTGCGTATCAGTTTTTCTTCATCTTCCGTGCGGACGGGGATGTTACTGTCTTCCCAAAATCGAGTAGTGTACGTTGCGCCACTTTTAAAAAGTGTTTTTGATTTAAGTCTTTGTGCCTTCGCAATCGATTTTTGAGTATGGATGTCGGTTTGTAGAGTCACAAAGTCGCTTACAAATTCATTTTTTTGCGAGAACCGTTTACTACTGAAATCTAATCCAAGATTGGCAGTGCCCTGCGCCAATACCGGAATCCCGTCCACTTCTCTGAAATCGAGGTCGATCGTGAGTCCCACGATTCGGGCGGTAATACCTAAAAAATTCTTCTCCGATCTTGAAAGGGAATCCATCTGAATTCGAATGTGGCGGATTTTGTCGGAATCGGTCGTAACCCAGCCGTAATAGAGCAACGTATTTTCTTCAGGTTTGGATTTCGGTCGAATCTGATACTCGATTAGTTCGGGCCTGCCCGCATCGCGCTTCATTTGAAATTCGTAAAGCACCATTTTTTCGCTGAAAAACCGGTTCAAAATGTTCAGATTTTGAAACTCGATTACTTTTTGCACATCCAGTGGCGAAATCAAATCGAATATCTCATCTCCTTCAGCGGGCAAATCAATTATCCGGCCGGTTTCGATACCAATCTGCGTTTCGTTCTTATCGGCCGTAAAATTCGCAAACAACAACGCGTCTGAATACTTGCTGTACGTGTTATTTGATCGAACCATTTCGCGGTAATAGAATCTGGAAGAAAAGGATACCCTCATTCGTTCTTTCTCGCGATCGATTACGCTCGTTAAGTATTCAGCAGGCGATTTTCCCACCACGCTAACTTCTTCCAAAACAGTTGTTCGGGGCGTGAGTGTAATGACGCTGATTTTTTTCTCAAGTAGTTCCAAAACGTGGATGACGCGAGGATAGTAGTTGATGTGTGATATCACCAGGGAATCTATTCCGGCGGATGAGGAGACCGTTAGCTCGAAATAGCCATCTCCGTTGGAGGCTGTGCCGATGTTAGCGCCCTGTAGTGCGAGATGTGCGAACGGTATTTTGTGCCGGGTCTCGCCATCTTCAATTACTCCCACAATCTTCGTTTGCGTAAAGACTACACATCCAGAAAATACCAGCAGCGAGGTAAGAAAAATGCGAATCATGTTCAGCGAACAAGCGCAATTACTGCCGCTAACACGCCACAGGCAAATCCAATCAAAAAACCCCGCCACAGCCATTGGCCAGCGGTTACATGTTTGACTTTTAAAAACGTTGAGAGACCTTTCATTTTTAGTTGTCGATTTTGTTCTATTCATCCCTGGCACACCACTTCCCAGTCAGGTTGCCTCTTCGGCTAGTTTATTGATTTCCCGAGAATCAATTGTCACCAAGCTAGCGGCGAATCTGATTGACGAAGATAGTATTGCTTGGTGACAAGGAAAAAGGTCTTATTGGAAAAACGAAGTTGATTGGGACTAGCTGTACCGTCCTATTCGTTAACTGCGTCTTCATAATAAAATTGCGGCCAAAACTGCACCCAAAAAAACGCCAGCCAAGAAGGCAAAAAAGCTAAACCTTATTAGCAAATCCCGGATGTCCGTATCGAATGTGTTGAAGAGTGCCTCAAATTTGTTGAAGAGTGTCTCAAAATGCTTCATCATGGAGATTTTATTTTTTGCATCAACAGCTACCGCTACCGAAGTTAAGTAAAATAAAGCAGCGTGTTAAAGTCTGACGCTTACTTTTTTGATCGAATCACAATCCCGCCCCAGTCGGCCAAAGGTAGAATGCTTTCAAATCCACAATAGATGCCCTTTGGGCAAAGCAAATGGCAAGCGGAATACAAAACTCTTATCCGCCAAATGGCGTATATTTGACGGACAAATGACATATCATGAAAAAGACAGCGATTAAGGAAGCGTTTGTGGTGGCTGCGGCTCAAGGGTCAAAAAGTACGAACATAGATCGGTCGTATGGGTTCTTTATCAAAGAAGCCGGGAAAGCCAGAAACCTTTTCGAGTTAAATGAAATCATCAGCCGCGGACTAAAATATAAATCTATACAGCCCCTTGTGCTTTTTCTCGATTTGAGTACGGAGGCAGTGGCGGAGTTGGCAGGTGTATCACCGCGCACGGTTTCGCGGTGGGCGGATGATACGTTGATTGGTGCTTTACCATCGAAGAATCTGGTGTTGCTAGATTCGCTCGTCCATCGTGGAATTGAGGTGTTTGGTTCAGAAACAACCTTCAAAAGCTGGCTTCGGCAGCCTAACAACGCCTTGGGAGACGAACGGCCGATTGATTTGCTTACGACACCTTATGGCGCTGAGCTGGTGGAAGAAGCCGTGGAGGCAATGGAATACGGGCAGGTGATGTAACCGTGGCAGAATACTACCGATTATTGGCTAAAAAACACATCGGCAACCCATTTGGGTATAGCTTAGTTGGTGCGCGTTGGAATGCCCGCGGTGTTCCAGTGATTTATGCGGGGTCGAGTGTTGCCATCATCACAACGGAATTTTTGAGCATCAAAGGCGGAACGGTTGTAAATGAGCGATGGAGTTTGATTACCTATTCGATAACTGATGATCCGCCCTTTTTGGAAACGACTCAATTGCCGAAAGATTGGGACTCGCGCCCTTATCCGCTATCCACGCAAGAGTTCGGACGGACATGGGCGCGTGGGAATAGCTCAGTCTGTTTAAAGGTACCCTCCGCACGGATCTTATTGAAGGCTTACCCAAAAGAACACAATCTATTGATAAACCCATTACACCCGAATTTGCACCAGGTGGTCAAAGTGCAAGAGATCAATGACTTGTATTTCAATTTGAACGAATGGGCTACTGGCGATAGGTAGGTTGGAACTCCCCAAAACGAAAAAGGCCCCAGAACGGGGCCTCTTCAAAACGCTAAGAACAAACTCTTGAATTACTTCTTTCCGTACTTCTTCTGGAACTTCTCCACACGGCCGGCGGTGTCTACAAACAACTTCTTGCCGGTAAAGAACGGGTGCGAGGCCGAGCTCACTTCCACCTTAATAACAGGGTAATCTTTACCATCGGTCCATTTAATGGTCTCTTTAGGCACGTTGGTAGAACGGCTCAAAAACTTAAAATCGCTGGAAGTATCCCAGAAAACGACTTCTTTATAGTTAGGATGAATGTCTTTCTTCATGACTTTTCAGATAAAGGACTGCAAAAGTAAGGGTTTTACGTTTCCGTACAAGTGGGTTTGCGTCAATAATTTAGAACCCCAGAAAATGGTGTATTTTGCGCTAGAACTCAGTTTTTGAGGCGAGAATGATGTTTCCGTTATGTACCAAACCCGTCCAAAAACCGCCAATCAACCAAACAATGCACAGCCAGAACCGTTGCGCCCTGTTCTTTTTTATGATGACTTTGGCGTCCGGCTTGGTCGCCCAATCCACCAATGCGTCCCTGAACGAAGATTACTATCACTTGCTCGACCGCTACGAGGTGAAGAGCGGTCGGTTGGCGCCCGAATTGTTCACGTCCGTAAAGCCCTACAAGCGAAGCGCGATTGTAGCCTACCTCGATTCGCTGGCGAAGCGGCATTCGGTGTTTACCAGCCGGGCCGACCAGTTTAATCGCACGTACTTCTCGAACGACAGTTGGGAATGGAGCCGGGTGGCAACGGCTGATTCGAAGAAGCCATTTTGGAAAGGCATCTATCGCAAGCAGTCGGATTTCGCGCATGTGGATTTGCCCGAACTGGATCTGCACGTAAGCCCCGTGCTGTTGTTGGGCGGTGGGCGCGATAGCCGCGCGACTGATCCCCTGTTTACCAACACACGTGGTATTGAAATTCGCGGTATGGTAGACCGCAAAATAGGGTTCTACACGTTTCTGATCGAAAACCAACTGCGCTTGCCGTCCTATGTGCAGGATGAACTCGGTCGCAATCCGGTGATCCCACACGAGGGCTTTTGGAAAGAGTTTAAGACAAGCGGAGTAGACTTTTTCCAGGCGCGGGCCTACATCGACTGGAACGTGTCGAAAAGTATCTGGATGCAGTTCGGCCACGACCGCATGTTTATCGGCAACGGGGTGCGGTCGCTGATCTTTTCTGATTTTGCTCCACCCTCCTTGTATTGGCGCACGAATGTAAAAGTGTGGAAAATCAACTACCTGTTTCAAATCAACCGTATGGTGGCCAACCCGAATACAACACTGGCGGGCTCGCGTGCCGGCAAGTACCCGGAAAAGTACGTGGCGTTTCATCACGCCAGCATCAACATCGGCAAGCGATTGAACGTGGGCTTCTTCGAGTCGGTGGTGTTTAGTCCGGCCGACAATGCCGTGGCCAACAACTCCTTCGAGTTGAGCTATCTGAATCCGATTATTTTTTATCGCGCCATCGAACAGCAGTTTGGCAGCAGCGACAACGTAATTCTGGGAGCCGACTTTAAATGGAATGCCCGCAAAGGGATTTCGTTCTACGGTCAGTTTGTATTGGATGAATTCGTTATCAACAACATCCGGGCGCAAAACGGCTGGTGGGCCAACAAATTCGCGGTGCAAGTGGGCGGCAAATACATCGATGCGTTTGGGATCGATAATCTGGATTTGCAGGGCGAGTTGAACGTGGTTCGGCCTTATACCTACACACATGGAACGGCTTTTGGAAGCTACACGAATTATAACCAGGCTATTGCACATCCGCTGGGCGCCAACTTTACCGAACTGGTGGGCATTGCACGCTATCAGCCACTACCGCGACTTCACCTCAGTGCGCGGGTGTTCGCCATCCAAACGGGCAGAGACCGGCCGGGCGAAAACTGGGGAACGGATATCCTGAAAAACAGTTCTTCGCGCCAACAGGAGTTTGGAAACACCGTGGCGCAAGGCGTGCCCACCTCCATTTTGCTGACTGACCTCACCGCCACCTACATGCTGAAGCACAATTTGTTTGTGGATGTGAAACAAGTGATCCGCGACAGCAAAAGCGATTTAACTTCGTTTAACAATCGCACCACACTAACTTCCGTAGCTTTGCGGCTCAATCTGGCGCAACGCCTGTACGATTTCTGATTTCATGAAGACCTTCTTTCGCACGCTTTCTTACGCTCCCGGTGTACCGCGCCGGTTGTTTTTTTTCTTTTTCTATTCCATCCTCGGTATCATTTTCGGAGCGTTCAACATTGTGCTGGTGATGCCGATGTTGAGTGTGCTGTTTAAGAGTGCTGCCGTAGCAGAGGTGCCCGCGTTGCCCGCGTTTAGTTTTTCCAGCGACTTTGTCGTAGGAGTGTTTCAGCATTACTTTTTATTCATCATTCGCGATTACGGGCGACTCAATGCGCTGTTGTTTGTGTGCGCGCTAATTGTGTTGTGCGTGTTGTTGGCAAATTTGTTCCGGTACCTCGAACGGGTAGTGGCAACCAAGATTCGCGTGGATTTAGTCAAAAACATCCGCGAGGCAATTTTTGAGAATGTGTCGCTGTTTCACATCGGCTATTTTAATTCCAACCGTAAGGGCGATTTGCTTTCGCGCTTCACCAACGATGTGATGGAGGTGGAGAACGCCGTGATGAGCAGTCTGAAAGCAGTGTTAAAGGAGCCCATCACCATTTTGGTTTACTTTTTTGTTCTGTTTACCATCTCTCCGCAACTTACTTTATTCACGCTGCTGGTATTGCCGATTACCGGAGGCGTGATTGCGGAAATCATTAAACGCCTGAAGCGACAGGCCACGCTCAGTCAGGAGTCGCTGGGGCGGATTGTAAACCTGCTGGATGAGACCTTTAGCGGCATGCGGGTGGTGAAAGCGTTTAACGCCCGCGGCTTCGTGATGAAGAAGCTGGAAGAAGAAGCAAGCTACTACCGCCAGGTGAATAAGTCGATGGCCTATAAAAACGAATTGGCATCGCCCGTATCGGAGATTCTGGGTGTGCTGATCATTGCCGGGATTATTTTTTTTGGCGGCAACCTGGTGTTGAGCGAGCAATCTTCATTAGAACCGGAAGCGTTTCTCGGTTTCCTCGCGGTGTTTTCGATGATCATCCAACCTGCCAAGAATTTTTCCAACGGCATCACTTCGCTGCAAAAAGGCACTGCCTCCGCCAAACGGATCTTCGAATTGATTGATCAAAAGCCGGTAATTGAAAACAAACCTAATGCGGTGATGCTCGAGGGTTTTACACAGTCGATCGAGTTTCGCCACGTTAGCTTTGCCTATGATCGGGACATCGTATTGAAAGACATCCACCTCACCATCCCGAAAGGAAAAACCATTGCGCTGGTGGGGCCATCGGGTGGAGGCAAATCCACGCTGGCAGATTTGGTACCTCGGTTCTACGATCCCACCGCCGGGGAAGTATGCATTGATGGCAAACCCCTTACAGATTACAACATTGAGTCGCTTCGCAAACAGATCGGGGTAGTCGCGCAGGAGTCGATTCTCTTTAACGACACGATTTTTAATAACATCGCCTTCGGCATGCCGCACGCCAGTGTGGAAGCTGTGCAGGAAGCCGCCCGCATAGCCAATGCTCATGACTTCATCATGCAAACGGAACAGGGCTATCAAACCCGCATTGGCGAGCGTGGCTCAAAATTGTCGGGCGGGCAGCGGCAGCGGCTCAGCATTGCGCGCGCGGTGTTAAAGAATCCGCCAATTTTGATTTTGGATGAAGCCACTTCTGCTCTTGATTCCGAATCAGAGAAGCTGGTGCAGGATGCGCTTTTCAAGCTCATGAAAAATCGCACCTCCATTGTTATTGCCCATCGCCTCAGCACCATTCAGCATGCCGACCATATTTTGGTGATGCAACGAGGCGAAATCACCGAGCAAGGTACCCACGAACAGCTCTTGCAGAATAACGGTCTCTATCGCAAACTCACGGAAATCCAGCGGGTTGACCTGTAGCGACCGTGCAAGGTTTTAACCGAAATTTCATTTTTGTTTGCCACCAAATGGCCTAAGTTTGTTACTTATTCGAACGCCATGAATCGTAACCGTTATATTTTTTATTCTGCTTTTGGGGTGTACCAACTGCTTGTTTTCATTTTTACAGTGGTGATCGATGCCAACTCCAATTTGCTTTTCAACATGGTGCCCTACATTTCCTGGTTCAAGTACGGGGCATTGCTGGGGCTGGTGCTTTTTGTGGTTGATTTTTTTTGGATGATGCGTAGCCATCGTACCCACACAAAAGACAAAGAGTCCATGCGCCACGAAAACAATACCCTCAAAGCCAAAGTGTACGATTTGCAGCAGGTAGATAAAACACCTGTCCGGCCGGCCGAAAAATAAAACATGGATTTTCAATCCGTCATTCAAAAAGAACTTCAGCAATCGGCTACCGTATTGGCCGATTTCATGGGGCAACCCACTCTACTCCAGTCGGTCGAAACAGCTGCGCGCTGGATGGCCGAGAGCATCCAAAATGGCGGCAAGATTATTTCCTGTGGTAACGGCGGTTCGCACTGCGATGCCATGCATTTTGCCGAAGAACTGACCGGGCGTTATCGCGAAAACCGCCAGGCACTACCGGCACTTTGTATCTCGGATGTCAGCCATGTATCCTGTGTGGCCAATGATTTTGGTTTCGACTATGTGTTTGCCCGTTTTATTGACGGGCTTGGAAAACCAGGTGATGTATTGCTGGCCATCAGCACCAGCGGCCAATCGCCCAACGTACTCAAGGCGGTAGAATCGGCCCACTCAAAAGGCATGAAAGTCGTGGCGCTTACCGGCAAAGATGGCGGCTTGCTTGCTCAGGTGGCTGATCTTGAAATCCGGGTTCCATTTTCAGGTTATGCCGATCGCATCCAGGAGGTTCACATTAAAATTATCCACATCCTCATACTCCTCATCGAACGGCAGGTGCGCTGATTTGCCGCGATTCCCTTTTATATTTAGCGCATGGTTTCAAAAACCTTTGGTGCGGCGGTAATTGGTGTAGATGCGCGTACGATTACAGTGGAAGTAAACGTAACGCAGGGCCAGCATTTTTTTCTGACCGGACTGCCGGACGCTGCTGTAAAAGAAAGCGAGCACCGGATTGAATCCTCTTTCAAGAGCCTGATGTATTTCATGCCGCGCACGAAAGTGGTGGTGAATTTGGCACCTGCTGATTTGAGAAAGGAGGGCAGCGCCTATGATCTCCCCATTGCACTCGCGATTCTAAAAGCGTCTGGCCAAATTACTGCGGAGGAACTGGATCAGTATTTGATCATGGGCGAGTTGTCTTTAGACGGAATTCTCCGACCGATCAAAGGCGTGTTACCCATCGCCATACAGGCGCGAAAAGAAAAACTGAAAGGCGTGGTGTTGCCACTCGAGAATGCGCGCGAAGCCGCCATTGTAAACAACCTGGATGTGATCGGTGTAGAAACGCTTACGGATGCCATTCACTTTTTTAGTGGCGAGAAGAAAATTGCGCCTTTGGTGGTAGATACGCGCGAGGTGTTTCAAACGAAAGCGAATCATTATGATTTTGATTTTCGCGATGTGCAAGGGCAGGAAAATATCAAACGAGCGTTGGAAATAGCAGCCGCGGGTGGGCATAACGCGATCATGATCGGGCCACCCGGAGCCGGGAAAACCATGCTGGCCAAACGGCTACCCGGCATCTTGCCTCCACTTACGCTGAACGAAGCGTTGGAGACCACCAAGATTCACTCGGTAGCAGGTAAGCTAGGCACGAACGCTGCGTTGCTTACCGGGCGACCTTTCAGAGCTCCCCATCACACGATTTCAGATGTGGCACTTGTGGGCGGAGGTGGTCATCCACAACCCGGCGAAATTTCGCTCGCCCATAATGGAGTTTTGTTTTTGGATGAACTGCCGGAATTCAAGCGCACGGTTTTGGAAGTGATGCGCCAGCCAATGGAAGAACGCCGAGTAACCATCTCGCGCGCCCGCATTTCAATTGATTATCCGGCCAACTTCATGCTCGTGGCCAGCATGAATCCCTGTCCCTGCGGGTATTACAACCATCCGGAAAAAGAATGCGTGTGTGCGCCCGGTGTGGTGCAACGGTACCTCAGCAAAATCAGCGGCCCATTGCTCGACCGCATCGATTTACATGTGGAAGTAGTGCCTGTTACGTTTGATGAGATGACCGCGCAACGAAAAACAGAAAGCTCCGAAGAGATTCGCATTCGCGTGGTGCAGGCGCGCGAGCGCCAGCTTGAACGCTTCAAAGACCTTACCGGTGTTTACACCAATGCCATGATGCCGGCTAATCTGGTGAAAGAAGTGTGCACCATTAACGAAGCGGGGCGCAACCTGCTGAAAACGGCCATGGAGCGCTTGGGACTTTCTGCGCGGGCGTACGATCGGATTCTCAAGGTATCGCGTACCATTGCCGATTTAGCCGGGGTGGCGGAGATTCGTATTGAGCATCTTGCCGAAGCAATTCAATACCGCAGCCTCGATCGGGAGGGGTGGGCCGGGTAATCATTAGAATTTCAACAGTTATTGCCTCGCGTAGGTTGATTGCGTATTATTGACGTATGTCTACTTCTTCGCGCCTTTCTAAACTAAGTCAACTTCGCATCCAGCGCATCGAGTGGATACGAAAAGTAAAAGACGTGTTGTTTATTACCTTGGGGGTATTTGCCGCGAGCTTCGGACTAAAGGGTTTTTTACTGCCGAACCATTTTCTCGATGGTGGCGTGATGGGCATTTCGCTGTTAGTAAGTTTTGTATCGGGCGTGTCGCTTTCGCTCTTGGTGGTGCTCATCAACATTCCGTTCGTGATCATCGCCTACACGCAGGTATCAAGAGTCTTTGCTATCAAAACACTGGTGGCGATTGCGGTGCTTGCTCTCGTGCTGGCGTTTGTCGACTTCCCCATTATCACGGACGACAAATTGCTGATTTCCGTGTTTGGCGGATTTTTCCTGGGAGCCGGCATCGGCTTATCCATTCGGGGCGGCTGTGTAATTGATGGTACCGAAGTACTGGCCATCTATTCCAGTCGCAAAACAACCCTAACGGTGGGCGATGTTATTCTGGTTTTGAACATTCTCATTTTTTCTGTTGCGGCTTACCTCATCAATTTGGAGACTGCACTGTATGCCATCCTCACTTATTTGGTCGCATCTAAAACGGTGGACTTTGTGGTGCACGGAATTGAGGAGTACACCAGCGTGATGATAATCTCCGACAGAAGTCATGAAATCCAAAAAGCCATCATCGAAACGATGGGGCGCGGGGTTACCGTGTTAAAAGGTACCAGTGGGTATGGCAAGCGGGGCAAACGCGAAAAAGAACACGATGTGATTTTTTCGGTTATTACACGCCTGGAGTTGCAAAAACTCAAAACGGAGATCGCCAAAATTGACGAAAATGCATTTGTGGTGGAGAACAGCGTAAACGATATCAAAGGCGGCATGATCAAGAAAAGACCTTTGCACGATTGAGCCGGGTATGATCAGAACCATTTGGATTTACGCGCTTGCCCTTGGTGTGCTGGTGTTTGCGCTCAAATGGCTGGAGTTGCGGTTTTTCGTGCGCGATATTTCGCTTGAGTTTTACGTGGGTATTCTGGCGATAGGATTCACCACCCTCGGCATTTGGGTCGGGCTTCGGTTTACGCGTAAGAAGGCTGTAGTGCAGCCCTTCGAGCGCGATGCCGCACAGGCTATGCGGCTGGAGTTGAGTAAACGAGAACTGGAAGTGCTGGAATTGCTAGCCCTGGGTTACTCCAATCAGGAAATTGCCGACCGCTTGTTTGTGT
>JBIIVI010000089.1:0-11861 GCA_044339555.1 Cyclobacteriaceae bacterium
CGTAGGCTGCAGTTTGATTTAAGAATGTTTTATCAGGCTGTTGAATTAACACAGTTACCGGCATCCACTCGCCTACCAGGATTAAATCCAAACGGCCGTCCGCATTTACATCCGCCCATGCGGCATCTTTTACCATCCCGGGGCGTACGCGGGTAACGTTATCGAACTGACTCGCGCCTAACCAACGTGGTACATCTGTAAATCGGCCCGCTCCATCATTTACCCACAGGTAACTAAGGGGTGCCATGCCGTATAAAAAAGGCATCACACTCGCTCCCACAAATAGATCTACATCTCTATCTCCATCAAAGTCCGCGGGCTTGATACACGAAGCGTTGAGATAAACCTGTGGGAGTTGGTGTGATGCATCCACCAACTTTCCGTCCTGCGAAAGATAAAGCCTTGCCTGAAGGCCCCGCGTGCGGGTAAGTTTCTCGTGACCGCCACCCACGACCACTAAATCCAGGTCTTGATCACCATCAACATCCAGCCAGGCCGCATCCACATCTTCCGCAATTGTATCAGCAGAAAATGCTCTTTGCGGTGAAGCGGTGAAGCGCCCGGTGGTAGTTTGCAGATACAATGCGCCAAGCTGCCCGCGACCACCACCGATGTACACGTCATCCAACCCATCCTGGTTGAAATCCGCGGAAGCGAGTGGTGGCCCTTCAGTGGTGAGCATGTGGGGAATTAAGCTCTCCCGACTAAACGCATTGAAGTTGTTTTCCTGGTGAATGAAAGAAACTCCTGTTTCCATCGGCTGAAAGGTCGGCAAGGGCAATGCAACAGACACCGGTGCTTTGCTTACTTTTTTGATTTGAAAAATTGACTCCGACTTACCGCTTTCTTGTTGCATCGATCCATCCGGCCACTGTACTTCGATCTGATAACCAGAACCTGCCGCAAACGAGACCTCCAAGGAGGAACTGGAACACCAACCCCGGTTGGATTGCAACTCAAAGGTTTGAACGGTAGAGTCGGCAGTAATTTTTACACGCGCACCGATCGCATACCGGTTACCCGGTGATTTCGGATCGAGAAGCTGAAGGCGATGGAAACGGGTAGCGGTTTGGTTCTGGTATAGACCTGCAATCTCATTCAGGTGGTTGATGACTAAATCCAGATCACCATCATTATCGAGGTCTCCATAAGCGGCTCCGTTTGAATAGGTGGCAGCCTGGAATCCCCACGATTCATTCATTAGTTGAAAGCGATAGTTGCCTTGGTTCTTGAAAATCCGATTGGGCACTTTGCCGTTCGGCATCTGGTTTACGAACGGTAAGGCATTCTGATCCATGAGCCGCTGCGCGGAATCCGAGGTGGTGAAACTCACAAAATCCATATCGTTGGGCCTGCGCACAATACCGTTCGTGATAAACACATCTTTGAAGGCATCTCCATCAAAATCAGCCGACAGCGCGCCCCAACTCCAATCCGTGGCAGCGAGCCCGGCGTACCACGCGATATCGGAAAAGAAGAGCCGACCCGAATCCAAGCCCTGATTAAGGTGTAAGTTGTTACGAGCAATTTGTGCGTGATACCCGTATTGCAGTTTAAACTGATACACTTCGTAGGTATCTTCACCCGCAGATGTTTTAATGACCGGCTCATCAAACGGAAGCATATCGAGCGTAAGCAGATCCAACCAACCATCGTTATTGATGTCTGACACTTCGTTTCCCATCGAAAAACGGCTGGTGTGAGGCATCACGTTTTCCAACTGCTGGGTGAACGTGCCGTTTTTTTGATTGATGTATAAGTAGTCGTTTTCGTGGAAATCGTTCGACACGTAGATGTCCGGATAACCATCGTTATTGAGATCGGCCGTAGCCACCGCCAGTCCGTAGCCAATCTGACTGGACAGAATACCGGCCTCTTGCGTTACATCCGAAAAGTGACCTACTCCGGAAGGAACGCGTTCATTGCGATATAATCGATCGCCTGCCAGTGAATCTATTTGAAACCGTAAACTCTTGCGCCCATACGATCGCGAGCTGTGTACCGAATGGTTGACGAGATACATATCAAGATCACCATCGCGATCGTAATCAAAAAAGGAAGCATGCGTAGACAACCCTTGAAACCCTAAACCATACTGCTCGGTGCGATCGGTGAATGTGAGATTTCCGTTGTTGACAAGCAACTGATTCCGGCTGTTGAATTTCTTGTAGCCCCCTACCCCAGTTAGAAAAATATCAACCCAACCGTCACCGTTCACATCGGCCAGGGTCACACCCGTTTTCCAATTCCCTGTTCCAGCTGTGCCAGAAGACTGCGTGACATCGCGAAACCTCCAGTCACCTTCATTTATATAGAGTCGATTGGGTTGCTGATTCGCTACCAAATAAACATCCAACTTGCCATCGTTATCAAAATCCGCCAAACCAACGCCACCGCCATTGTAGAAGTAGAGATACTCAATGATGTTGAAATCTCTCGTCTCTGTTAGTTCATTTTTGAAATCTACCTTCGTATCAGTGGCCCGCATTTCGCGGAAAATCGTCTGGGGCTTTTCCTGCGAACAGGAAAAAAAACCAACTAAACCGATCAAAAAGAAAAATCTCATGGCAACAGAACCGACAAGGCGCTGTCGTTATTGCGAAGCACCAGCAAGGTGCGCTTGCCGTTGATTTGCATTAGCTTCAAATCCCGAATTTCGCCATCGAGCAACAGGCCGGAGTCGCGATTGGGAACTACTGCAAACTGTTGGTTACCTAACCCGCGCAGATAAACACCGTAGCTGCCATCATAGCGGCCTACTTCCGGTTTGGCCCGGTACTGGTTCCCACCCAACAGTAAATCCACCTGGCCGTCGCCATCAATGTCTTCGGCCAGAATCCCGTACACGGGACTCACCTGCGCCTCCACCGGCAATAATTCCTTTCGGAAACGGCCGCCTTCGTTCCAAAGTACTATGCTACCCAATTCCTCCGCATCCAATCGAACCGATCGCTGCAGTGCCTCCGGTCCGAATATGTCGGTCACGGTCTGGTCTTTGTAGTTTTCATACTTCAAATACTTCTTCTTCAGGTACGGTAACTGTTGCACCAGATCATGACGCAGCGCCATCGGGTATTGGGTGTCGCCCCAGTAACGTGCTACAATATGCTCGATGGTACCGTTGCCATCAAAATCGTTTACCCACATGGTTACCGGTTGCTTGGAGCTGGCTTGGAAACGGGAATTCCAACCATGATTACCCGCTACGATATCCGCATCACCATCACCATCCAAGTCTTTTATAGCTAATCGATTCCACCATCCTTTGGTGGCGCTCAGGCCCCAGGCTTCAGTTTGATCTTGTAGCCGTCCGTCTTGATTGATGAACACCCGAATAGCGGTCCACTCACCGGCTACTACCAAATCCCAATCGCGATCGCCATCCAGATCCACCCACTGCCCATCGGTAATCATGCCTATCTGCTGCAAGCCGGGTGCCCAACTAGCAGTAACATCTTTAAACTGTCCTTTGCCATCGTTTTGCAAAACATAGCTACTTACCGGAACGCCGTAGTAGAGGGGCTGCAAGCGTACGCCTACAAAAAGGTCTTGGTCGCCATCTTGATCCATGTCTGCAGCCGACACTACGGAGGTGCTCTCGAACTTCGTGCTGGGTAGCAATTGTTCCGACTTGCGCCAGCGGCTGCCACCATTCAGGTAAAGTCGATCGATCAGCGCGGTGGAACTGGACGAGAATTCATTGCCTCCGCTGGTCACATACAAATCCAGGTCTCCATCTCGGTCAGCATCAAAAAAAGTGCAACCACAATCTTCTGCCGTGGAGTCGGCTGCAAAAAGCTCAGCCGCAATTGACGAAAATTGTCCGTTCTTCTGCTGTACCAATAGCGAGCCGCTTTGCCCTGACGCGCCTCCGATATACACATCGTTAAGGCCATCACCATTTACATCGCCAGTGCAGGCGCGCGGCCCTTCGTTCGAAATCATGTGGTACACCAATCGATCGCGATCAAAATCAACAAAGGTGTTCTCGCGGTGAGTGAAGGCAACAGTATCGACTTTACCAAAAATTGGCGTTTTCTCCGCTGAGGTTTTAGCAAGATTCAAAATCCCACTTGCCTTTAACTTAATCCGCTGTCGGCTCTTGACACCTTCTAGCGTAGAGGTTCGCCCATCTGGCCATCGAATTTCAATTTTTCCAATAAGGGTGTCGGCACCAACACCCAAGTGTAGAATTGGATCTATTGATGATTGGAATCCACGCGTCAAAATCTGTTCGGCTGAAACAATACCATTCGATGTATACGCGAAAACTTTAGCACCGATCGCTTGAGTGTTTTTGCCACTGCCTTCAAGTTCAAACTGCAAAAAATTTCCTAGGCGCTTGTCGGCTCTATTCTCCAGAATCCAAGGTAAATCATCAACATTGTTAATAACTAAGTCTAAATCACCATCACGGTCCAAGTCGCCATAAGCCGTACCATTTGAAAAAGAGGGAAAATCAACACCCCACTCCGTAGTTACATTTTCAAAGCCAAGTTTTCCGTTATTTTTAAACGCATAGTTGCTATTGGCGTTACTGGGAATCACCTCTACTAACTTTTTATAATTGACACCGCTTTTACTGACCACCGAACGTACCATTTCTTCACTACTGGCAAATTGAAGGAAATCCTGGTTGGTAAGATCCTGCCGAATACCATTCGATACATACAAATCCCGCCAACCATCATTGTCGAAATCAGCCATGAGTGCCCCCCAACTCCAGTCAGTTGATTCCACTCCGGCCATTCTGCCAATCTCCGAAAATGTGCCATCCTGATTATTCAGTTGAAGCGTGTTTCTGGTAAATTGATGGTAGTAATCGTTCGATACATTGTATTGATAGCGATTCCAGTCCTCAAATGTTGTAACCGTCTTATAGCGGGCGTGTTCACCGGGCAGCATTTCGGTAACAAATATCTCCGGCCAACCGTCATTGTTAATATCTGCCATATCTGCACCCATGGAGGCAGCACTGATACTTCGCATCGAGGACACCAACGACTCCGTGAACGTGCCGTTTCTGTTGTTTATGTACAGGTAATCTCTTTCAAAAAAGTCATTCGAAATATAAAGATCAATCCAGCCGTCGTTGTTGACGTCACCGGCGGTTACACCGAGTCCAAATCCGATCACGCTGCCATATATGCCTGCTGCCTCGGAAACATCAACAAAACGCCCATTGTCATTTCGTAAAAGTTTGTCACCGCCAAGCGGATCTCGATTCGGCCGTTCATTTTTTCGCAGGTTGAAGCTGCCAATCGCCTGATAGGAATTGTTCAATAAGTAAGCATCGAGGTCGCCATCTTGATCATAGTCGAAGAAAGCAGCGTGTGTACCGTAACCCTGATCTGCCAAGCCAAACTCGTCTGCCCGCTCGGTGAAGGTCAGATTGCCATTGTTTATGAATAACTCATTTTCTTTGTTATCGCCCCTTACACTTCCGGAATTGCAAACATAAATGTCAAGTAGGCCATCTCCATTTATATCCACCATGGTAACTCCGGTTGACCATGCCTTACTCCCGCCTACACCGGCTCCATCAGTTATGTCTTGAAATTCAAAGGAACCTTTATTGAGGTATAGCTTGTTTTCGCCTTGGTTGACTGTAAAGTACAAATCCGGGAGACCATCATTGTTGATATCGCCAATGGCGACTCCCCCTCCATTATAGAAATTTCGATATGTATAGATGTTAAACTTCTGATCAAAACGCAACGTGTTTTGATGAGTTATCCCAGATCGTGAGGGGCTAACTCTGGAAAAAAGACCTTCTCGTGCTTCATCTTGACTACACGACAAACTCGAAAAAGCAATGACCACAACAATACAAAACCGCATAACTACTGGCTTTGCACCAAAAGGTCTTTGTAAATTATTTTCACATAATCGTCTGGCATTCGATAAACCGTAATTCTCCGATTTCCGTCAACTTTAACCCAAGCTACTTTTTCTTCAGCCCCATATATTGGATGGAAGAAATTTCCCCCCCTCGTGTCCAAAATATACTTTTTTATGTTTTCAACGAGCTCATCGCCGTGCAAATCTTCATTCCAAGGCGCCCACGATTTGTATTGAGCTAGCACTGGAAGCTCCGAAATCTTATCCTCCACAAAGTCTGGGTAAAACAACAATATTGCCGTATCAGCTCCAATGACGGTGGCAGATTGAACTTTGGCCATAGCTCCATCAACAAATCGGCCCGTACGATTCATTCTTAAACAATGGTCGCGGAAATCTTGGCGAGTCATTCCTAAATAAATCCCCTGGAAGATCGAATCATATCTGACTCCTTTGGCTAGTTCCTCACGCTCTATTTCCTGATAGCTTTTTCTACAGCCTCCAAGAGAAAGAACTAGCAACAACCAAAACCAAATTCCTACTTTGACCATTTCACAAAATTTTTGCCATTAACTGCCATTAACCAAAAGGGCTCCTTTGAAACGAACCCTACAATATCCCGAATTTCTCCCTCCACCCGCAATCCGGACTTATGACTACTTACAAACTCAAAATTATTGTTTTCCAACTGCCGCAGCAATCCGCCTTGAAAACCATCGTACCTCCCGATTTCAGGTTTCGATCGAAAATTATTGCCACCAAACAATATGTCTACTCGCTGGTCGCTATCCACGTCCGTTACCGCAAATGCATAGATAGATGAGAATTGGGCAGCCATCGGCAATACGCTCTTTCTAAAAAACGTGCCTTCGTTGTAAAAAATGCAACTTCTTAACTCGTTGGCAGCAAGCGTAATCATGTTAGACGGCGGTTGCGGAAAGATTTCATGAAAGGTTGCATGCTTGTACAGTTCAAAACGCAAATATCTTTTTTTCAAACCCGGCAATACACTCACAAGCTCAGAACGGGTTACCAACGGATACTCCTGATCACCCCACCAACGGCTAATGATATGCTCAATCTGTCCGTTGTCGTCAAAATCGGCTACCCACATATGTACTGGCGTCTGAACGGTAGCTTTGAAGCGGGAATTGAGTCCATGATTTCCAGCAAGCAAGTCAACATCGCCATCGGCATCTAGATCGGCTGCGACCACCCTGTGCCACCACCCAGCTGATTCCGCCAAACCAAACACATCTGTTGCATCTTCCAACCGTCCTTTTCTATTTAAAAAAATTTTTACGGGCATGAACTCACCCACTACCACTAGATCGGGCCAAGAGTCTTGGTTAATATCTGTCCATGTCGCATCCGTGATCATACCAAGGTTTATTAACTGCTCGGCGATTCTCTTTTCAGGTATCGAGAAATTGCCATCGCCATCATTACTAAGGATATACCCATTACCCGGGAATCCAAATGCATGGGGTTTGGAGCGGACACCTACAAACAAATCGAGATCGCCATCGCGATCAAAATCAGCAGCTTTTACAACCGACTTGTTTTCAAAAACTTCGGTAGGATAAACCCGGTTCACCTTCACAAACTTTTGGTTTTCGTTTAGGTAGAGTCTATCAATTAGGGCCGTACTATTCGGTGAAAACTGATTTCCTCCGCTGGTCACATACAAATCAACATCGCCATCATTATCGGCATCCAGAAACTCGCAGCCACAATCCTCTGAGTCCTTGTCTTGCTCAAACACCTCGCTGGAAAATAGCCGAAATTGACCCTGTTTTGTCTGTAAGAACAACTGCCCGGTAAATCCAGAACTGCCGCCCACATAAACATCTTCGAGACCATCGCCATTCACATCGGCCTTACACATTCTTGGGCCTTCATTGCTGGTCATTTCAACACGCAACCGATCGCGATCGAAATCGCTATACAGATTCTCTGTATGTCCAATGTTAGTCAAAGTTTCTTGCGTTCCCAGCGGACGCAGCATTTGCCGAACATTTGCTTCTCCCGTCCTCACCGACACATCCGACTCGAAAATTGTGGCTGTTCCGTTCACCAAAAGATTCTTGTCAACACTCAATTTCTGGTTCGGCCATAGGATAGTAAGTGAATCTGGCAATTCGCCTTCGTTCAACCAGAATATCGCTTCTTGTGCAACTGATGACATAAAGCCCCGGCTCGGTATAAGTTCAATGACTTGACGCAGTCCGCCCTTGCAATCCAAAACCAGTTTAGCTCCAATCGCGCCTGAATTCCCACCTGCACCCTTCAGGATGACTTTCATGAATTTTTTTGCTTTATCGTTTTCTCGCAAGTTATTGCGATACAGGAAAGCTTTTTGATTGATATTTGAAACGATCAAGTCGAGATCGCCATCACTATCAAGATCGCCATAGGCAGCCCCATTTGAAAAAGAAGGCTCAGAGAGTCCCCATTCGCTACTTTTGTTTTGAAAGGTCAAATCCCCGCGGTTTTGATACATATAATTCACCATTCGTTCCTCCGGGACTTGATCTAAGATTTCTTCCAGAACTTTTCCTTTTTTTTGAATGATTGAGCGAATTGTACTCGCATCTGCTAAAAAATTTACATAATCCTGATTGAGTAGATCTTTGGCAATCCCATTCGCAACAAAAACATCTTTCCATCCGTCGCCATCAAAATCAGCCGCCAGAGCGCCCCAACTCCAATCCGAAGCTTCTATGCCGGCGTAACGTCCTACCTCTGTAAAATTTCCGGAACTGTCATTCAACTGCAAAACATTTCTGGGATATTGCCAAAAGTAGCCTTGTTCCACACTCATCTGTTGCTTATCCCAAGTTTCGAATACCGTATTTGTGCGGTACCGGTCAATTCTTTCAGGAAGCATTTCAGTAACTACGATATCCGGAGCCAAATCATTATTCAAGTCAGCTGCATCGGCTCCCATTGAGCCAAGACTGATTGAACTAAAGTGGGCTTCCAATTCTTCGCTAAACGTCCCGTTTCTTTGGTTGAGGTAATAGTAGTCCCGCTCAAAAAAATCGTTAGATACAAAAATATCCGGCCAACCATCCAAATTAAAGTCACTTACAGTAACGCCAAGCCCAAAACCAATTACACTCGAATAGATTCCGGCTTGGTTGGTTACATCAATGAATTTCCCTTGTCGATTATTTAACAACTTCGCTGCCTGAGCACTGCCGTCCGGCACCAGTCGCTGGTTTTTTGATAAATCAAAGGCCCCAATTGAACGGATTGAGTTCGAAAGAATGTAACAATCTAAATCACCATCAAGATCGTAATCGAAAAAGGCCGCGTGCGTGGAAAGCGATTCAAAATCAAGGCCAAACTTCGCCGCACTTTCGGTAAACGTGAGATTCCGATTATTCAAAAAAAGTTCGTTTCTGCGGTTGCCCTTTTCACTTGGCGGTCCAGACTTGCAAACATAAATATCTAACCAACCATCAGCATTGATATCAACCAACGTAACACCAGTCGACCATACGTCTGTAGTTCCAACACCGGCTGATTCGGTCACATCTTCAAACCGCCAATCACCTTTATTCACGTACAAGCGGTTGCTTACTTGGTTGCCTGCAAAATATACATCCAGCAGTCCGTCATTGTTGACATCGCCAATCGCTACACCTGCTCCATTGAAAAAATTTCTATAGAGATAGGGATTTAACTGCTCGGTATAAACCAGTTGGTTACTGAATTCGATTCCAGTTCGCGACGCCTGCATGAAGCTGAAGAGCTTTTCCGTGCCTGTATGATCCCGACATCCAACGACTGTTATTGTCAACAAGAGAATGCCAGTCTTCCAATACATAGCGGCAAAAATAAGAATGCAGACCTCGCGAGTCTGCATTCTTGAAAAAATTTAGAAATAAAGCTTAATAGCCCGGATTCTGTGTGAGATTGGGGTTAGCATTTATCTGGGGACCAGGAATCGGGAAAATTGTGCGGTTTGGAGTTGATGCAGTCTTAAAGTCCCAAGCCGCTGTGAAGCGTCCGAACCGGATTAGATCCTGCCTTCTCTTGCCCTCAGCAAAAAATTCACGTCCGTACTCCTGAAGAAGAACGGGGCCGGGATAAGGATCGCTAACAACACCCAGCGTGGTGAGATTTTGGTCAGGATTAAAGGCACGTGCCCTTACCTGATTAACCAATGCCAAAGCAGCTGCATCACTATTGTTTTTGCGCCAAAGTGCTTCAGCTTTCATCATCAACACCTCTGCATAACGGAAGATTTGAAAATCATTATCCAAATTAGGCCGGGCCCCCAACTTAAATTCAAACTTGCCTACTCGAGCACCTGCTTGTCGCAAGGCATTTGGAGTTAACTCATTTAAGGCCGGTGTAAAGGTTAGCGCTTGACCATCCGGATCATTTGGTTCCGCACCTGTATCCAACAGACGTTGTCCACCCGAAGAAAACTGGGGGCCAACAATAAATGACCGTCTACGATCGTCACTTGCGTCAAACGAGTTATAAAATGATTCTAAAGACGTATAGCCGTTCCAGGGCTGATCAACCAGGTTGTAGGTTTTTTGACTCTCATAGTGAAGGGTCATCTGGTGGATATTGAATCCGCCAGCAAACTGCTCATTATAAGGTACCGCAAGAACCGTCTCCGCTACACCGCCATTGTTTGACGCAAAATTTGCGAAGTAGTTGCTTTCCAATGAATAATTACCACTGTTGATTACCGCATCGCAATTTGCAATTACGCGATCCAGGTCTGCCACAGCGGGCGTTCCTGTGCCTCTGTAAACCCCTGAGTTGATATATACGCGCGCCAGTAATGTACGTGCCGCAAATTGATTAAAACGTGCATAAGTAACCGCACTCCGTTCATCACTTAGCAGAGGAATGTTCGCTTCAAGTTCGGACACAACAAAATCATAGATCTGTTGACGCGTGGCTCTAGTCGGGTTAGGCTCTGCACCCTCGAAACTCGTTACTAATGGAACACCACCAAAGTTATCCATGAGCAAGTAATAGTAGAAAGCCCGGAGGACCTTTACTTCTGCAATTGTAGGTTCAGCCCCTGTAACGGCCGCAAACTGCGAAATCAATCGGTTACAAGTATTTACCCCACGGAAAAGGTCATTCCACATATTATTCAGACCTTCCCCCAGCGGATTAAACGTGTGCCGATGGGCAAAAACCCACTGGTTTCCATCCAACCAGTCGTTACCCTTCACGGGAATAGCCATCTCATCGGACGTTACTTCTTGATAAGAGTAGTACCCGTTGTGGCTACCCCAGAAATAGAGTACCGTGTAGGCGGCCGCCAAAGCTGTAACGCGCTCTTCTTCCGTTTTGAAGAAGTTATCGTTTGTTACTTGACTGTATAAAGTCTCGTCGAGATTCGTACAGGAGAAACCAAACGCCACAATCAATAAACCTGTAAGCAGTCTTTTCATTTTACTTAATACATTTATTTTCATACTTCTACGCATTTTAGAAAGTAACATTTACACCAACCGTAACCGTACGCGGAAGCACCCAAGTATTACGTCTGTCGATGCCGGGAGCCAACGGATTGTTGTTGTCCTCCCTATCGACATAACGTATTTCAGAATCTGCACCACGGTATCCCGTAATCGTAAACAAGTTCTGCGCGTTTCCAAAGAATCTTACGCGAGATAGCCGACTGGTTGGGCTAAGAGGGAGTGTGTACCCTACGGTGATGTTGTCCAACCGAACGAAATCGCCGCGTTCTACATGGAAACTCGAGAACCGAGGAATATCAGTTAGGGTAACTAGATCTCTGGTCGACTCAATCACATTATAACTGGTTATGGCTGCAGGCGCTTCATAAAACACACGGTATTGGTTTACAATACTGTGGCCAAAGGCAGAACGAATGAGGAAATTAAAATCCCAGTTCTTGTAGGTGGCACTTGTCGTCCAGTTTAAAATTACGTCCGGTAACCCGTTACCCAGAACCTGAAAGTCTCGCTCATCGTAGATAGGTCGGCCAAAATTAGCATCGGTGGGATCGGTCT
>JBIIVI010000090.1:0-11860 GCA_044339555.1 Cyclobacteriaceae bacterium
AAATGAATTGTTGATTTAATACAAAGCCCAATGGTATACCCGTATGGGGTGTCTTCAATGGCATTAGGAGCATCCGAATGAACGCATTTAAACCAAACTTCAACTAATAATAAATCCAAAATGACTATTACGAAACTAAAAGTCACGCTTAAAGGGCCTCTTTGGGGAATTGATGCATTTGAAATTGAGGGACTCGACTTGATAAACAAATGGGAGGAAGACACCTCTAAAGGTGAAGGCTCGGTCACAGTAACCAACTTCAATTTATCCACTGATGACTTGCTTGATATTTTCATTAAAGTAAGCGCCCCCAATGGATGTACTTACACAGTGGTATTGTCAGGAACGACCAAGAGTCCAAAAAAAGTTATCAGTTATACTGAAGAAGGTCTCGTAGTAAAAAAGAATGGCCGCCTCAATATCATCATAACCAAGGACATCAATGAAATTACACAGTAACGGTATGTCAAAGAGAAGTTCACTGAAATGCACATGGGCATTACTTATTCTATTAGCCTGTATAATAGCCGATACAAGTGCCCAAACTTTTTTCGAAACTGCCGAAGACGATGGGATAATCTCCTTTAGTACCAATCGAGTTTCGCAACTCAAACTCAATATGTCTTCCACAGCTATTTCATATGGGTTCAACTATCTGGCTGGAGATGCTACAGATAAGAAAAGATTTATTATAAATGTTCAGGTTAAGGCAAAGCCTAATGACAATGGCATGGCTGTACTCCTAAAAACAGGAAATTTGCAGCCAGGATTGATCATAAATAGTGCGATTGGAGGAAGGATACGAGATGTCTTGCCAGGATTCTTTAACGCTTTTGACCTATATGTAAAACCAACATTTGCATTAAATGGATTTACGATGTATGACTCGCTTCGCGGAGTTTCAGGAGAAGACCCAGTCTATAAAGCAACAAAGGGAACCTTTGGCGCTAACCTCCTGCTCAATGGTGTCTTATCCCCTGGCTCCGTAAATTTTTTCTTTGGCATCCAGTATGGTTCTTATTGGACATCTAACGGAGACAATCTACCGGATGGTAGCGTGCAAATTGTTACGCCTTATGCCGGATCCTCAACAAAGTATTTATTTAGGGATGCGGTAGAGGTAAAGTATGGTCAACTGGAAAGTGTAACCAAGAACCCCTTTAAAGTAGATCTTATATTTGACCCAGCCCTCAAACTGAACGACAAAGATAAGACGAACATAAGGCTAGGGTTCTTTGGGTATTATAGAACCGATGGGATGGAGAAGAAGTATCGTTCTGGGTTTGGTATTTGCTTTTTGGACGCTACTGATCCGTCACGAATATTTTCCTCGCTGGGCTACGAGCTTCCAGCGTTTGGCGAAGACGTAACAGAAAAGGCGAAGATGGAAGATAAAGGTCAAGTATTCTTTACAATTGGTTATTCAATATTCTAATTCAGTTCGGAAAAATTAAAAACCAATTCCATTATTTCACTTTGCCTCCGTTGGCGTTACTTCTTTGGAAGAGGCTAGCTTCACCAACTTCTTTTTTAGTTCTTCACAAACTGCCCAGCGGCCGGTTCTCATAGACCGTTTCTTTCTAGCAACCCTAAATTGTATTTTCAATCAAAAATTTCTCCATTACATTAGTGTTATTGTTTCATCTAACTGCCCTTCATGTCGCGCCAACTCATCAATCAATACTACACTAAGCTCGAACGCATCATTCAGTACGGAGGCAGCCGCAATGAAACCGCTATCCGGCAGGCATTCTATCCGCTGTTGAATGAGTATGCCAATAAGAAGAACCTGGAGTTGATTACTGAAATTCGCATCAAAGGCACCAAGGGTAATGAAGTACAACCCGATGGCGTATTAAAAAATGCGTTACGCCTCGACTTTGGTTATTGGGAAAGCAAAGATGAAAGCGATGACATTGAAGAAGAGATCGATAAAAAGTTAAAGAAGGGCTACCCACTTACCAATGCACTGTTTGAAGACAGCGCCACCGCTATTCTTTACCAAAATGGCGAGTTGATGCTGCGGGTGGACATGAAGAAGCCCGATGAACTCGAACGCATTCTTCAGGCCTTTGTCAATTTTGAAAAGCCAGAGATACGTGACTTTATCGAAGCCATTGAAAAGTTTAAGGAAGACCTGCCCACCATTATTGAAACGCTGCGCAAAAAAATTAAGGAAGAAGGAGAGAACAATAAAAAGTTTGTAGAGGCGAGGCAAAAGTTTTGGGAACATTGCCAGGCCGAAATCAATCCTGAAATAACGCTGGATGACATTGGTGAAATGATCATTCAGCACATTGCCACCAGCGACATCTTCAATAATATTTTTAACGACCCCGACTTTCACCGACAAAACAACATTGCTCAACAGATAGAGCAATTGGTTAGCATCATCTTCACCCGCGCGGTGCGACAAAACATGCTCGATAGCATGCGCAGCTACTATGGTGCTATTAAAGAAGCCAGCGCCAGTATAGCCGACCACCACGAGAAGCAGAAGTTTTTAAAAGTGCTGTACGAAAACTTTTACAAAGCCTATAACCCTAAAGGTGCCGATCGCTTAGGTGTAGTGTACACACCCAGCGAGATTGTGCACTTTATGATCGAGAGCACCGAGTACTTGCTCGAAAAACATTTTAGCAAAACCCTGGCCGATAAAAATGTGGAGATACTCGACCCCGCCACAGGTACCGGCACGTTTATTTGCGATTTGATCGAATACCTGCCCAAGCAACACTTACCCCACAAGTTTAAAGAAGAGATACACGCCAACGAAGTAGCCATATTGCCTTACTACATTGCCAACCTCAACATTGAGTATACTTTCAAACAGAAGATGGGCTACTACGAAGAGTACAAAAACATTTGCTTTGTAGATACGCTGGATAATACCGGGGCACTTGCCTACACGGGCAAGCAACACGGCCTCTTTGCTTTTAGCACCGAAAATGCCGAGCGTATAAAAAAGCAAAATAGTAAGAAGATAAGCGTGATCATTGGCAACCCGCCTTACAACGCTAACCAACAAAATGAAAACGAGAACAATAAGAACCGCGAGTATTACGCAGATTATAGAAAAAGAACAGGCGGTGTAGACGGCCGCATTAAAGATACTTTTATAAAGTACAGCACTGCCCAGAAGACCAAAGTGTACGACATGTATGCCCGCTTTTATCGTTGGGCAATGGATCGAATAGACAAGAATGGTGTGATCGCCATGATTACCAACCGCAGCTTTATTGACAGCCGCACATTTGATGGTTTTAGAAAATGCGTGCAAGACGATTTCTCACATTGCTACATTATTGACACTAAAAGCGATGTGCGGGCCAACCCAAAAATTGCAGGCACTACCCACAATGTATTTGGCATACAAACAGGCGTAGCCATTATGTTTTTGGTGAAGAAAGAAAAACCTGAAGGAAAATGTAGGATTGAGTACGTAACTCTTGATGATTTTTGGAGAAAGGAAGAAAAGCTGACTTGGTTGAAAGAGCGTAAGCTGAAAGATATAGAGTTTGAGAAGATTAATCCTGAAAAAAATAATAACTGGCTCCGATTAGTAGAAAATGACTTTGATAAATTGATTCCAATTGCAAATCAAAAACAGGGTATTTTTGGGAATTACGCGAATGGTGTTTCAACAAATCGTGATGAGTGGGTATATGATTTTGATTCGGATAGCCTTGCAAAGAAATGTAGATTCATTATTTCAAGGTTTAATAGCTTAGTCGATAATAACGATGATAGCTTTCCAAAAGACATAAAATGGAGTTCTACCCTAAAGGTGTTGTTTAAACGTGGAGCCCATTTAGAGTTTGATAAAAAGAAAATAGTTAAGAGTAATTATCGACCTTTTACTAAACTAAATTACTATGCAGGAAAGTCTCTTAGCGATCGACAAACTGATTTTCACAAGGATTCTTTTGGCTCATCTCTGAACGAACTGAATCCGACTCTCTCAATTAATAGCAATGAAGCTGGAAAATATACCTTAGCAATTAATCAGGTTTGCGATTTGCATTTTATTGGTGATTCAAAGTGCTTTCCATTATATTCTATTGACGAAAAAGGCAACCGCAACGATAACATTACCGATTGGGGCTTGGAGCAATTTCAAACCCATTACAAAAACAGGAAAATCACCAAAGAAGATATTTTCTATTACACCTATGCCGTGCTGCACAACCCGGCCTATCGCACCAAGTATGAGCTCAATTTAAAGCGCGAGTTTCCACGGTTGCCCTACTATGAACATTTTAAGCAATGGGCTGGGTGGGGCAAAGAGTTGATGGAGTTGCACATTAACTATGAGCAAGCCAAGCCTTTTGCCCTCAAAGAAATTACCAGCACCACCAAAGCCGAGCATAAAAAAACAACCAAGCAACTGTTTGCCAAAGCAGAAGAGCCGGAGCCGCTCTATGGTAGCAAAGAAAAAATAAAAGTGAAACTTAAGGCTGATAAAGAAAAAGGCATTATCGAAATAGACGAACTCACCACCCTCACAGGCGTGCCCAAAGAAGCGTGGGCGTACAAACTCGGCAACCGCAGTGCGCTCGAGTGGGTACTTGATCAATACAAAGAAAAGAAACCCAGCGACCCCACCATCTTAGAAAAATTCAATACCTATCGCTTTGCCGATCATAAGGAGTAGAAATAACTTAAACTAAAAATAAAAAATATGGCTATTAGAGGTACCTGTGTCTTTCGTAATGATGGAGACGGCTGTCTATCGTCAAAGTATGCAAATGAAAATAGTGAGCCATTCGTAGAATCCTGCAAGCAAATTTCGCGGCCACCTCAGGAGAATGACCCGTTTGTTGGTAAGTTCAGAACAGTTTGGCTTGAGAACATTGACGATAACCCGGTTCCAGATATTTTGGAAATTACACGACAACAGAACGATACCTATAGGTTAGTCTGGGAGTCAACTGGATACAAGGGTATAGGGATGCTTTATAACAACCTACTAGTTTGCGGTTATTGGAAATAGTAGTTGGGCAAAGGTAGTCTCTCTTCTCCGCAGTGTCTTCGTTTTGTGGACAGTGCAGTATCGTTAGTTAAATGAGAATTTCGAGTACTCCAACTAAAAGCATTAGTTATGAAAAATTTACTAAGACTACACGAGGCAATAGTGGTGGTGCTTATTAAGCAACCGAAAAGGGTTGCTAGTATTGATGCAATAGCAAAAGAAATTGAAAAGCGAAGATTATTTGATAATCGGAAAGGTAACATACCGCTCTCAAAGCAGATAGAATTGAGAACCTTTCAAAGCAAAGGGAGATACAAACATCTTTTTGAATCCACTGACAAAACTTGGATCAAACTAAGAAATGTTTGATTCGGGTGTCCTGCCTTCGGAAGGCAAGCTCCAGGCTGACATCCCCTATCGTCAGGTTGAGCCCTTCGCCCTCGTTGGTGTTCTTCACCAACGAGCGCGATAAAAGTTGCCAACAGGTAATCGGGTATTTTCGTAACCTGACCATAGGATTTATGCCCCAGCAATACGCGGAGTTCCTTACCAGCACGTATGCGTGTTGGTGAATAACACCAACACGGGCCAAAGATTCGCAACTCTCTCCCTCGTTGGTGTTCTTCACCAACGAGCGCGATAAAAGTTGCCAACAGGTAATCGGGTATTTTCGTAACTTGACCATAGGATTTATGCCCCAGCAATACGCGGAGTTCCTTACCAGCACGTAGCCATGGTTTTTTATTGTAAATCCAATTGTTACGGTCGCTGTTCAACAGATGATCAAAGCCTGTGGCAAGCCCGAAGCTGGCAAAACTTGCTTCTATAAAGGCAGCAAAACCAATCTCGAGGATCATTCCATTGTATTCATAGTTGACTTTGTTATTCGTAGTGGCTGGTCCGATTACCGTGCTTCCCGTGCCGGCTAAAAATCCAAAATCATAACCGCGGTTTATTACTTTGTTGCAGGTTCTTCCAAGGGCATCGGTATTACCAACAATACGATACGTATCCTGTCGCCAGCCCGCATAAAGTGCTATGTTCAGATCGGTTGATAACTGTGAAGGAATATCGTGGGTGGTTGGCCGATATTTAAATAATATGGAAGTGACATCAATATCCAGGCTTGATTTATAAAACTTTGCGGCAACATCCACTTCGCTGCCTGTTTGAGTGAAGGGAATAACTTGTTGCGGTTTATCAATATTATTCTCTTTGATCGAATAAACAGTAACGGTATCTTCAGAAATGTCAAGGTATACTTTTTCTCTGTCCGGTTCTTTAGAAGCATTTAAGTAGTATCCACTGTTAAAGCCATGTTGTGAAGATTGCTCCACAACACGACAAGCAGAAAGATTGAGCAGTAAACCTATTCCAACAAATAATTTGATGATAAAACATTTGAGATTTTTCATAACCGGAAAGGCCTGTGATGCCTTGCTATTTGTCTTGCACAATGTTACATCGGGGTATTAGGAAAATCCATGATCTAGGTTAGGCATATCAATGATATAAAACATCATACCTGTATATACTGCACTCATGTCTCCTGCCGTGTCAGGTGTTATCAGCTGACACCACGACTGTTCGCCCACGTTGGTGTTCTTCACCAACGAGCGCGATAAAAGTTGCCAACAGGTAATCGGGTATTCTCGTAACCTGACCATAGGATTTATGCCCCAGCAATACGCGGAGTTCCTTACCAGCACGTATGCGTGTTGGTGAATAACACCAACACGGGCCAAGCGGATTATTCTTTATTGTGATACCTCTCACCAAGAAACCTGTTTTCAAAACAGGAGATAAAATTTTTGTTTCTATTGAATTTCCTGGGAAGGACACTACAACCTCCATGCGGCACACAATACTTATTGAGGAGACTAAATAAAAAGCTTTTTTGGTAGAGTACAATCTTTCAAATTGAAATGATTGGCTTATATTTCAGATGAACTATCTTACGCTATTTACAAGCAAATGACCCACCAATCCCATTCCGAACTTATAGGTTTCATCTGGAACATTGCTAATAAACTTCGCGGCCCATACAGGCCACCACAATACCGCAAGGTAATGCTGCCCTTGATCGTACTGCGCAGAATGGATTGTGTATTGGAATCCACCAAGGAACAAGTACTTGAAAAATACGAAGAGTTAAAAAAAGATAAAAAGTTAAAGGATGACGCCATCCACAAAGTGTTAGCCAAGAAAGCTGCTGGCAAACGACAACAACCGCTCTACAACATAAGTAAGTACACATTTAAAAAATTACCTCTCCCTCGTTGGTGTTCTTCACCAACGAGCGCGATAAAAGTTGCCAACAGGTAAACGGGTATTTTCGTAACCTGACCATAGGATTTATGCCCCAGCAATACGCGGAGTTCCTTACCAGCACGTATGCGTGTTGGTGAATAACACCAACACGGGCCAAGAGGCGGGCGGAGTCGGCCGGGTTCTTCAATGTGTTGGTCTGGGCAACGGCCAGCGTGGCCACCAGGCAGAAAAACAATACGTGTAGGTGTGGTGCAATTCGGTTCATGGCGTGAGTGGGTAATGGATTTACCGGCTCTAAGCTAACACGTATCAGGGGTAATCCTAGTGCGACAGCTGAAACGGGGAAAACGGCACCGCCACGCCAGTGCCATCGATGATACCCGCCTGCAGAAACTGCGAACCGCGCACTTCCATGTATTCGATGCGAACGGTATGCTTGCCGGGCGCCAGAATAATCTGCCCTGTTTTCTTAATCGCGCTGTGATCTCCATCGTGATCGACCACCAATTGATTGTCGATGTACAACTTTGATCCATCATCGGAGTTGAGGTAGAACGTTTGCACGCCTGAGGTGGCAATGTCGACAAATCCTTCCAGCACCAGCGCGAACTCATCCGGGCGGTGCCCCGTGTCCGCCAGACTGACTTGCTTCACCACCCCGGTTTTCACGGGCTTCAGCCGGGTGAAATCAGGCAGCTTCGTCCAGCTCCCTTCGAAATACTGTATTGCCAGGCCCGGCTCCGTCTTTTTTGTTTTTACGGGCGGCAGGGGCGCCATTTTGCGGAAGGACAAACTCTTCACACGGCTGGCCCGCCCATCGGCCGTGTAGCTGCGCGCACGAACAGTGGCCGTGTTTGAGAGCGTAAACGGTTTGGTGTACCGCGCGCTGGAGCGCGTAGGTTCGCTGCCATCGGTGGTGTAGTGAATGGCGATGTCCTCAAACGGGGCCTCAAGCGTAACTACGGTTTCTTTCTCAAACAGCGTAGCTGCGGCTACCACATGCGGTGCGGGCGGTTGCAAAACCGATGCCGAAGAGGTGCGATCTTTTTCCTTTTGCATCTGAAAGGCATCAAGCATTCGCCCCTCATGATCAATAGACTTGAATATTACGTTGTCGGCAAAAATGGAAAACGTGCAGTAATGATGCACCGACTGCAGTTCGGCCGTAAACCAGCTGCGCGTAGGAGCAAATGCCTCGAGCCCGCCACCGGCACCACCGGAGTTGATGTACACCACACCGTTTTTCATGTTGATCTGGTTGTCTTTGATGGGCCAGCTTCGTTCGTACAAATGGGTATGGCCAAAGAGGCAAAAATCCAGGCCGTAGCGCTCGTAAAGCGGAACCAGGTTGCGGGCATCGGTGCCCAGTGTAGAAAGCGACTGATAGGTGTCGCCATGGTCATCGCTGTCAGACGAGTAGGGCGGATGGTGATGCACCGCAATCTTCCATGTGGCAGTGGACTTGGCCAACGCCCATTCCAGCCAATCGTATTGTTCCGATCCTTCCGAAACATCGCGGTTGGTGTCGATCATGAAAAACTGGGCGTTGCCATAAGTGAACGTATAGTAATATTCCGGTGGGGGCGCCACCACATATTGATAATAGTAGCTGGCATCTTGTTCGTGATTGCCCAGCACCGGGTAAACGGGAACCCGCGAAAGCAGCGGCCTTCCCTTCGGAAAGAAATTTTCAAGCCAATCGTTTTTATCGAGCCCCTGGTCCACGAGGTCGCCCGCCAGGACTACAAAGTTGGGGCGGTCCTCCCACACCAGGTCAGCGATTTTCTCCCACGCCCAGGGAGTGCGGCTGTTGCGCTGCGTGTCTCCGATCAGCGCGAACATGTATGCACTGCTATCCCGCACGGCCGTTTTGAATGTGTACAGGGCTGACCGAAGGGTGTCTCCCGTAGTTGTCACCGAAGTAGTGCGCCAGAAATAATTGGTCTCGGGTTTCAGCTCTGCCAGCAGCACCTCATGCATTTGCCGGTTACCCGGCAGCGAAGCAGAGCGATCGAGCACAGCGCGGGTTACCTGGGCGCGCGCTTCTCCAAAATCCACGCGGGTAGATGCGAGATCGCGCGTTTCCCATAACACATACATGCCCGTTTGGGTGGAGAATTGCAGGTAAGGCGCCACAAGAAAGGCTTCTTCGTTTACAGGCTGTGCCAGGCCGGGCACCGCCAGGAGCAAACAGCAAATGAGTGAAATCAGGATGCGCATAGGTGAAGGGTGTTAGCTTGATGAGAATCCGACTTCGCCCGGAGTACGTTCATCAGGGCGAATGTCAGACAGGCAATTGAACTTGCTGGCAAAATCGACTGTGAGAGGCCCGGGTTTGGATAATCGGTCATGATGTCGGGGAAACACTACAACAGTAACACGGTTATATGACACCCGCATTACCGGTGTATGAAGGATTTGCACGTCGAATGTGTGTATGAAGCTTATATCAGCAAAACATATTACGCGCAAAATCTAAAGATCAATCCAGAATCGTTCAGGGACCACACCACCGGCGATTGGTACAACCAGATAAAAGAAGTGGCCGGTGCGCTGTGTGTGGGTTCGGTAAACTTTGGTCTCAGCGGGGTCTTCGTCCGTCCGCCCACGTGGGTGTTCTACCTCCGTTGTTAAAAAGTTACGTGTGGAAAAATCCAGCCTTTGAGTTAGATGCCCTCACTGAATTGCTGAAAGCGTTACCCACTCCTTTGCGACAATCCATCATGAACTAAATGGTTAGTCACAACCAATAGTAGAATCACAGCCCGCCGGTTGGCGCTTCTCCATGGTAAAGGCCTGCAACCGTTGCTATCGTTTTCGGCTTGGGGCGATCCAAAAAAATGTTTTTTTTGATCACCTAACCCTGTCTGCTTGGCTTTAGATTTTCCCAATTTAGCTGAGAATCTTTTTTCGGCTGCGTTGCATCGTGTGGAAGATCCACTTGAACGAAAGCGTGTATCGATTGCCATTAATCTGGCCTTGGCGCAAATCGCCATTTACGTAGGCCTTTTTCTTTTCGCTACATTAAGTGGCTATAATCCGGAAACCACCTATTACACGTTGATTTCTGCGGGCATGATTGCGTTGATGATCGTGATGACGCAGCGCGGGTATCCGAAGTTTGGAATGGGTTTTGGCCTGGTGCTTTCCTGTATTTCCATCATATTTATCGCCAAACGCGCCGGTGTAAGTTCTGGGGTGGACCATTTTTACGTTTTGTTGGGCGTAGTGCCTTTTGTTTTCTTCGGGTATAAGGATCGCCATCTTGCAATCTCGCTGCTGGGGCTTGCCAGCATTTGTTTTTTGATAACACGCAGCGTGCCGCTGGACTTCATTAAACCGTTATCCATTACCACGGAACAGTCGCGGACGTTCCTCTTTATCAACACAATCTTAGTCAGTTTTTTAACAGCATACGCCCTCATGGAACTGCTCGCCATTAACCAAATGGCAGAAAGAGAATTGATCCGCAAACAGGTTATTACCGAACGCCAAAATGACGAGCTGAGAAAACTGAATCACGAGTTGGATCAATTTGTTTATTCCGCCTCACATGATTTAGTTGCGCCACTAAAGTCGATACGTGGGCTTCTACAACTTGGGGAATTGGAGACCCCGCCCCTCACAGCCACGCAGATTAACACGATGATCCGGATCAGCGTGGGCAAGCACGAGGAATTCATTCACGAAATCACCGACTACTCCCGCAACAGCCGGATGCCGGTTAATCATGATGCGGTTGATCTGGCAAGCCTCATTGATTCCATTTGGAATGACCACCGCTACTACCGGAACCAGGAAAGCCGCATCCACCTCTATCAGGATGTGGACCCATCTGCAACCTTTTTCCTGGACAAAACGCGTTTGCGCATCATCTTTAGCAATCTGATCTCTAACGCCATCAAATTTCATCTGGAAGAACAACATGGTCAACCATTTATTAAAGTGGTGGCCCGCGCGTATGAGCGAGAGTATGAGTTTACTGTGGAAGATAATGGTCGTGGAATGAGCAACGAAATTCAACAGTGCATATTCGATATGTTCTTCAAAGGAGATACGGGCGCAACTGGAAGTGGCCTGGGTCTTTACATCTTAAAGGAATCTGTGGCCAAGTTAGGTGGCCACGTGGCCGTGGATTCTGAATTTGGTCGCGGAAGCAAATTCACAATTTTGATTCCCAAACCCGCTCCGGCTCTTTCATATGCGCCCGAACCCGCCGGGCAGTCAGTTGCTGTGGTCACGTAATCACCAACTTTCAGATTCGCAACTTCCGGTGGTAGAACGCAGAAGGTAAACCCGGAAAAATTTCGTACTTCCCTACACGTTGGTGTTATTCACCAACGCACATCGAACAACTTCACCACACCCTTGCAAGCTGTTCGTTTAGCGATTGCTTTGTCCACCTGGGTCTCAGCGGGGACTTCCCCCCGATGAAGCAGAGACACTGCGAGGAATTTAAGTTACACCCTGGCACCAAAGATTGCTTCGTCAATCCATCCCCGTACCTCGGATGTCGATCCTATCAATGACAGGTGTTATTTAGGTGATTGGGATTACCTTCATATCGAGTTCATGTGCGAGTTTGGATAGGTACTTTTGTTTCTGAGCGAGAAGTTG
>JBIIVI010000382.1:0-2730 GCA_044339555.1 Cyclobacteriaceae bacterium
ATGTTGCGCTACGGCATCAATGACCTGCGCCTGTTTTCCGAGAACGATATTCGATTCCTGAAGCAATTCCAATCGGTTATTGGATGACGATTCCGTTCGTTGACCTACGCGCTCAATACGCGTCCATTCAGGCCGAGGTAGACGAAGCGATTAGAAGGGTGTTTGAAGACGGGGTTTTTGTAAAAGGAACTCGCGTAAGCGCTTTTGAACAAGAGTTTGCGCACCTGATTGGATCTGCCCATTGTGTCGGGGTGGGCAATGGCACGGATGCCCTTTTTTTGATTCTGAAGGCGTTGGCGTTGGCGCCCGGAGACGAAGTGATTGTGCCGGCCTGGGGTTGGATTTCAGCAGCCGAAGTTGTTCTACTCGCGGGCGGCACTCTTGTTTTTGCGGACGTACAATCTAACGGACTTCTTTCACCGGAAACCGTTCGTTCACAGATCACCGAAAGGACCAGGGTTATCATCGCCATGCATTTGTATGGTGCCATGTGCGATGTTTTGGCCTTACGCGCACTGGCAGAAGAACACAACTTGTTTTTGATTGAAGATTGCGCCCAAGCTCACCTTTCCACACATAAAAATTACGTGGCTGGGCAGATTGGCCACGCTGCCGCTTTCAGCTTTTATCCCACCAAAAATCTGGGCGCTTATGGCGATGCGGGCGCAGTGGTTACCAATGATGAAGCGCTGGCCACTCGAATCAGGCGACTAGCCAACCACGGTGGTTTGACGAAAGTCGAACATCTGTTTGAAGGCGTAAACAGTCGGTTAGATGCCCTACAAGCCGCCATCCTTACCGTTAAACTGAAACACCTGCGCCATTGGAATCAGCAACGCGTACAACACGCGCACCATTATGCCCGGCGACTGGCGGGTCATCCTTCGATTGTGTTGCCTGACATTACCGATGGCCACACGTTTCATTTGTTTGTGATTCGGTGCCGCCAGCGGCTTGCTTTACAGCAGTACTTGAAAGCTCACGGAATAGAATCGCAAATTCACTATCCGCGTGCACTGCCGTTGGAGCCAGCGTATGCACATCGCGGCTTTACCGCGGCGCAGTTTCCAGTGGCAGCGAGCTTGCAAGAGGAGGTTTTATCTCTGCCGGTTTATCCCGAACTTTCGGAAGCGCAAGTGGATTACATTTGCGACCACCTCATTGCCTTTTACCAGTCATGATGAACCCATTCAGTAAAGTTGGAGTTGTTGGTGCCGGAACAATGGGCAGCGGCATTGCCCAAGTTTGTGCCCGCTATGGCTACGAGGTAAGCGTATATGATGTAAACCCTAACCTGCTGGAAAAGGCGCGGCAGCAAATTGAGCAACAATTAACTGGTTTGGTGCAAAAAGGAAAGCTAACAGAAGCTGAACGGCATGAAACCCTGGGGCGCCTGATCTGGACGGAGGATTTGCGCCACTTAACTGTTGATTTGATCATCGAAGCCGTGGTTGAGCGACTGGAAGTGAAGCAGCATCTTTTTAGTGAGTTGGAAGCTATCAACGATGGCAAAGTATTGCTCACCACAAACACATCGTCCATTCCGGTAACACAAATTGCAGCTGGCCTGAAAAACCCGGGTAATCTGGCCGGGCTTCATTTCTTTAATCCGGCTCCGGTCATGAAGCTGGTAGAAATTATTTCCGGAGCGTCTACGGACCCCTTGTGGATCGAAAAGCTGCGGCTCTTTGCCGAGTCGTTGGGAAAAACACCGGTGGTAGCAAAAGATTCCCCAGGCTTTATCGTTAATCGGGTGGCGCGCCCGTTTTACACCGAGTCGTTGCAGGTGTTGGAGGAACAAGTAGCCGGAGCGGAGGTAATTGATGCCCTGATGCGCTCGGCCGGTTTTAAGATGGGCCCGTTTGAGTTGATGGATTTAATTGGCGTGGATACTAACCTCTCGGTAACAAAATCAATTTACCGGGGCTTTCACCAAGTAGCCCGATTCCGCCCAAGTCGCACTCAGCAGCAACTGGTGGATGCCGGGCACTTGGGCCGAAAAAGTGGGCAGGGATTTTATGAATACTCAAAATAGCCACAAGCTTCAAGCCACTAGCTTCGAGTGGTTCGCATGGACTTTAGTGGCTCGTAGCTCGAAGCTTGCAGTTTGTTTTCTACTTCTGGTTTTGCCCTCCTGCGAACCCAACCCCATAGACGACCCCATTCCCATCGTTGCTTTTAACGACATTGTACTGGACTTGAATTTCCCGGAGAACAACGCATTGCGCAATAACGGTGGCTTTCGTGCATTGGCCACCGGAGGCGTGCGCGGCATTATTCTGTATCGAAGTAATGCCAGTCAGTTTTTTGCTTTCGAGCGCAATTGTTCCTACCGACCCAACGATGCCTGCGCCACGGTTAATGTGCATGTGTCGGGCTTGTTCATGACGGACCCATGCTGCAACTCTTCGTTTGACTTCAGTAACGGTAATCCTACGGGCGGTCCGGCCTGGCGCCCATTGCTGCAGTACCGCGTCTCGCAGGTGGGATCGGTGCTTACGATTACAGATGAAGCCATCAATTAATCGGGGCCGAAATTCAACCAAAAACAAATGGGTTGCAGAGTTACTTCGACTCCTTCCGCGCCTGGTAAGGATGGGAACTTCGCGGCAACGATTGAAGCGGAAACCGCTGGGGCCGGTGCGGTTGGCCGTTGTAGCGAAAAGCGTGGCCCTGCGTGTGTGTGCCACGTGGGCGGGCGGGCAGGGAGCCGCCCCAGATTCAGATCGC
>JBIIVI010000091.1:0-11788 GCA_044339555.1 Cyclobacteriaceae bacterium
ATGAATACATCCGCCTCTTCCATCTGTAAGTTCTTCTGAATATCCAACTGCACCTTGGGCGTAGCCGTGGCGGTTAACGCAATTACAGGCATGTCGCCCAACTGGCTGATCATGCTTTTTATCTTGCGATACTCGGGACGAAAGTCATGGCCCCACTCCGAAATGCAATGAGCCTCATCGATGGCAACGAATGAAACATTTGCTTTTTGTAGAAACGCAATATTTTCTTCTTTTGTGAGCGACTCGGGCGCTACATAAAGTAACTTGATGTTACCGGCCAACGAATCTTTCTTCAGTTTCGTGATCTCGGCTTTGCTTAACGTAGAATTCAGAAAGCGCGCATTGATTCCGTACGCGTTCAGTTGGTCTACCTGATTTTTCATTAGGGCAATCAAGGGCGAAATCACCACAGCCAAGCCCTCGTGCATCAGTGCCGGCAACTGGTAGCAAAGAGATTTGCCCGCTCCGGTGGGCATGATTACGAAAGTATTCCTTCCGCTTAAAATGTTTTTGATAACGACCTCTTGATTGCCGCGAAAGCCCGTGTATCCGAAGGCTTGTTTCAATTTCTGCCGTAAAACGTCTTTTTCCTCAGCGACTACCATATGTTAGGGTCAGTGTAAATAATCTATCTTTGCTATTCAACAAACGTAGAACAACTATAACATTGAATTTAGCAAAAAATATTCAAAACATTGCACGGGAGGTATTAATAAATGAATCCCGGGCTTTAGCACAAATTGCTACGTACATCAACAGCGAATTTGAACAATGTGTTCAGACGATCTTGACCAGTCCGGGCCGCGTAGTCATTACCGGCATCGGCAAGAGCGCCATCATTGCTCAAAAAATTGTTGCCACGCTTAACTCCACCGGAACGCCATCCATGTACATGCATGCAGCGGATGCCATTCATGGCGACCTGGGAATGATTCGCACGGAAGACATCATCATCTGTATTTCCAAAAGTGGCAACACTCCGGAAATCAAAGTACTTGTTCCCATTTTAAAACGTAGAGGTTCTAAACTTGTTGCTCTTGTTAGCAACACAAAATCGTATTTAGCACAACAAGCCGACTTCGTTTTGAATGCAACGATTGCGGAAGAAGCTTGCCCAAATAATTTGGCCCCCACCACCAGCACAACTGCTCATTTAGCCTTGGGCGATGCGTTGGCCGTGGCATTGCTTGAAATGCGTAATTTCAGCAGCGAAGACTTTGCACGCTTTCATCCGGGCGGCACACTAGGCAAACAATTGTATTTGAAGGTAGAGGATATTTTTGTTCGGCATCAGTTGCCGGTGGTGCAGCCCGATTCCAGTTTGAAGGAAGTGATTCTGGAAATTTCTTCGAAACGACTGGGGGCAACGGCGGTAATGAACGATCGCCAGGAGTTGCTGGGAATTATTACCGATGGCGACTTGCGCAGAATGCTTCAAAAAGAAAACGATATTCAACATATCAAGGCCGAAGCGATTATGACCCGAACCCCGAAAACCATCGACCAGACGGAATTTGCGGTGAAAGCGCTTGAAATCATGCAAACGAACAGCATTACACAATTGGTAGTGATGAACGGGAGGGAACTGGCCGGTTTCATACATTTGCATGACCTTTTAAAGGAGGGAATCGTATAATCTTATTTGCTATGTCCCAAAACACGTATGTGGTGCTGATGGCCGGAGGGGTAGGTACCCGCTTTTGGCCCTACAGCCGAAACGCAAAACCCAAGCAGTTTCTGGATGTACTTGGGGTTGGCAAGACCCTGCTTCAGTCCACCTACGACCGATTGGTGCCGGTGTGTAGTCCGGAAAATGTTTTTGTAGTTACGCACGAAGAACAGCGCGCACTGGTAAAAGAGCAACTGCCCATGTTAACGGACGATCAGATTCTGTCCGAGCCCATGCGCAAAAACACCGCCCCTTGTATTGCGTACGCGGCCCGAAAAATTGCCATGAAGAACCCCCATGCGGTGATGGTGGTGAGCCCAGCCGATCATGTGATTCTGAACGAATCGGAGTTTCAACAAGTTATTCGCAAAACGGTCGATCAGGCGCGTGCGCAAGATAAATTGATTACCGTGGGCATCAAACCCACACGCCCGGAGACGGGCTACGGATACATCCAGTTTCTGGAAGCAAAAAGCCAGCTGAAGAAGGTAAAGACGTTTACCGAAAAGCCCGAATTGCCGATGGCGAAGAAGTTCATTGAAAGTGGCGACTTTGTTTGGAACTCAGGTATTTTTATTTGGGGCGTGGATGCTATTCTGCACGCATTTGCTAAACACCTTCCAGAGATGACGGAGTCGTTTGAGGACGCAGCTCCTGCATTCTTTACACCCAACGAAAAAGCGGCCATCCAGAAAGCATATTCAGAAGTCAAGAATATTTCGATTGACTATGGCATCATGGAGAAAGCCGACAACGTGCACGTTTGGCTGGGCAGTTTCAGCTGGTCGGATTTGGGTTCGTGGGCTTCGTTGCACGACATTTCGCAACGAGATGCCAGTAATAACCACATCGATGCAGATGCGATGATCTACGACTCCCGCAATTGCATCATCAAGGGCCCGAAAGATCAGCTCATCGTGGCGCAGGGTTTGAATGGTTATTTGATAGGTGTATTTAACAACGTGACCATCGTTTGTGAGAAAGACAAAGAAGATTTGTTCCGGCGTTTTGTAATCGACCTCAAAGCCAAGAATAACGGCACCAATTATTTGTAGGCTTTTTGCCGGATGGTTTCGAATATGGCAATGCCCGCGGCCACGGAGGCATTCAACGAACTGATTTTGCCGTGCTGCGGAATCGCCACTAACAAATCAGCTTCCTTTAGAAAATCGGGCGACACGCCATCTTCCTCGCTGCCTATCAGCAATACTACCGGTTTGTTAAGATCGGCTTGGTAGATAGGCAGCTTGGATTTCTCGGTACATGCCACGATGGTCATCCCGTTTTCTTTCAATTGTTGCAGTGTTTTCTTCAGGTCGCGTTCCCGGCAAACGGGTATGTGGCTCAGGGCACCTGCGCTGGTTTTCATGGCATCGCCCGTAATGGGAGCGTTGCCTTTTTCGCCTATAATGATACCATCCAATCCGGCACATTCGGCCGACCGAGCAATCGCGCCAAAGTTTCGCACATCGGTAATCCGGTCAAGCATGATGAAGAACGGTTCGCGTCCTTCGTGATACGCGTGGTCGATGAGTGATTGCAGCGGGGTAAAGGTAACGGCAGCCAACTGGCACACTACACCCTGGTGGTTTTTATAGGAGAAGCGCTCCAGCTTTTGAACCGGCACAAATGTATATGGCACTGCGTGTTGCTTGGCCTCGGTAACTAGTTCCTTGATGAGATCGTTGGCCAGCCCAGACTGGATGAAGATTTTTTCGATTGGCTTGCCTGCTCGAATGGTTTCCATCACCGCGCGAGTGCCAAAAATCATGTCCTTTTTCTCCATGACCGCAATACTAGGACATTGTTCGTTGAAATCCGATTTTTTGAGGGTCTCCAGTTCAGCTGGCGAGCCTCAAAACCGGCTCTTACGCCAAAGGTCGATGATGCTGTACCAGTTCTCCGCAAAACGTTTGTCGCGCACCAGAATAAAGTTGTCAGGGCCGTAAATGGAACCGCTTTTTACGAATGTAAACCGGCTGTCGAAGCTGCGGTAGTTCCACACTTCCGTGGAGCCGGTATAGGTAACATCATCCGGTAGTCCGAAGATCAGGTAAATCATGCCGCGATCGGTTTTCCAACCATCTTTGTAGGAAGTGAAGTAAAAGTTCGCAAGCTCCACGCGGCGGTAGTAGCTTCGCATAAACGTCTTGGCACGTTCTTTATCTTTTGTGATTTCAATAATTACTTTATCAAACTCTGCTTTGTTACTGCCGGCTTGGGCAATCCGGTCGTACTCTTCGCGCGTGGTGAGGAAAATAAGCGGGGGTGCAAGATCAGCAATGCGACTCAGTTTGGGGTAGGTTTCGTTCTCCACCCGGAAGGATAGCCCTTGCGCCTGAGTGGTGTCTTCCTGAATCAAATACAAGCCTTCGGTTTTGAGCACGGTGGCAACATTTGGTTCGATCCAAAACAGACTATCCGCTACCAACAAAGGATCTACGCGATTCTCTTTCTCCGCAAATGGGGGCGAGGCGATCGGGAAATCCGTCTGGTATCGAAAGACACGCGCCCGCTTTTGCGAACTTGAACCCTGGTAGGTGATGGAACTATTTTTTGTTACGAACCGACTCCAAACCGTTTGTGAATTGCTGGTGATGGTACCCTGTACGGGGTAATTTGCTTCGATTAATTTGGGAAACTGGTAGGTGCGTGGATTGCTGGTATTGGTTACGGACAGTACCAACAACCACGGTTTTTCGGGCAGGGGGAAAGTAAGGCGCCCGGTGCGGCCATTGTTGGTTCGTGTCAGGATGGAATCATTGGCCAGTTGCTGGCCGGTTCGATCCGAAAAGTTTTCGCGCTTCTCCCACTTGATCGCGTAAGCATCCAAACCTGAAACTGTGCTGATCGTTTCCAGCGCATACAGCACGTGAACTTGATCAGCTTGCCGCACTACCTGCATGCGTACCTGAATCTCGCAATTAGGGTTGTACTGGTGATTTAGATTGGTGCTGATAATCGCCTGGGCCGAAAGCACCATCGGCCAAAGCCCACCGAAAAGCAAAAACAGATTACGCATAGAAGGTTTCACCAAATAAACGATTCTTGGACACGTTTCGTTAGTGTGGGGTTTAAAAATTTCATGTTGGCTACCCTTTTTGGATCAAGTAAATTTGCAACCGTGAACAAAATCTACACCACCGAGATTACCTCGGCTGCCATTTCATCCGATAACCCCCTGCACCAGCGTTTGCTCACCCCGTACCTGAAGGCTTCCGCCTGGATTGGTGGCCATCTGCTGGAGGTAGGTTGTGGCGAAGGTCGTGGCATTGAACATCTGATGCTGAAAGGAACGAGCTATACCGCCATCGATAAAATTCAAGACGCTATTCAATCGCTGCAAAAGCAATACCCACAAGGCACGTTTGTGGCAAGCCATCTGCCGCCTTTGCCGTTTGCTGACCAACAATTCGACTCGGTTGTTTCGTTTCAAGTGATCGAGCACATCGAAAACGATCTCCATTTTTTGAAGGAAATCCACCGGGTGCTAAAGCCGGGTGGCGTGGTGTTGCTCACCACGCCAAATCGTAAACTTTCACTATCGCGGAACCCGTGGCACATTCGCGAGTACGAAGCCCACGAGTTGTTGGCTCTTGCCAGCCAAGTATTTGGGCAGGCCGACATGAAGGGAATTGCGGGGAACCAGAAAGTGATGGTCTACCACGAGGAAAACCGGCAGTCCGTTCAGCGGATTATGAGATGGGATGTGCTGGATTTACAGCATCGCTTGCCAGCCGCACTTTTAAAGATTCCATATGAATTCTTAAACCGGTGGAACCGAAACAAGCTCTACCAGGCCACCGACCAGGCGCGGCAAATCACCACGGACGACTATGCCGTTTCGGACGATGCCGCCACCGCACTTGATTTGTTTTTGATCGCGCGGAAATAACGATCCAAACGGGGTGTAGCCCCGCTTGGATCAATTGCTTACTCTGCGCCTAACGAAGCGGCGGCTTGGTCGTACGCGTCTTCAAAACGCTTCGCCAGCTCGTTCTCCCCATTTTCGTATAACACCCGCTGTAACACAGCCAGAATTACCATGTTCCTGCGGAGGTCGCTGGTGAGGCCGAAGTTTTTGCTCAGTAAGTAGATAACCATTTCTTCCGCCCGGCCGCCAATAATTTTGGCTAACTCCAGCGCCCGCTCTTTCTCGCCTACTTGAAAAAGCAGGTTGATGGTCTCCACCGAACTCTCATCGTACGGCACGGCTGCATCAGGCATCTTTTCGAGGTTGAACAAAAGCACCTTCCGGGCCTTTTCCATTTTGTTTTCGGTCGGCAATTCGGTTGATACTACGGCACCTTCCAGCGTTGTTTCCTCGGTAGCTTCGCGCACCAGCGCTTCAGCCAAGGTATTTAGTCCGCTGCGGTGGTTCAATACAAAACCCCGGTAGTCTTCGTTGTAATACACGTTCGGATCGTCCAATCCGCGGTAAGCAAATTTGTTGATCAGGTTATCGTACATCACATCCGTGTTTACAAAATCCACGTCTTTGTTGGGATTCCTGACGGGGATAATCCGGTAGGCATTTCCCTCAGCAACGGCATAGGGGCGAAGGTCCAGATTGAGTTGGGCCATCGAAGTAAAGTTCACGTAAATCGGGCGCTCCCAGTTGTTGGTTGCGAGCAGATCCAGAAATGCCAAATCTTTCTTTTCTAAGCCATTGCCTTTAAGGCGGATGGTCATTTGTGGCAGCGCGTCTTTTTGCAGTTTCTTAGGTACGAAGCCGAGTTCGCGCACATGGGCCGTGTCTACCGACAGCACAAAATTCTTGCTCGGTACGATGTTGCGATCGCCACTTCGCAGTTCCTTAAAGTTTTTGCTGAGCAACTCGATGTATTGTTTTAGGTCGATGGCGTTCAGCTTCAAGTCCGCGTACGGGAGGTAGTCATTCGGGCCACCTTGCTGGTAATCCTTGAGCGAGAGTGTATACGGAAAGGGCTGTGATTCGTAGGCTGCCCGCATGGTTTGGTCGATGTACCAATCGGTGTTGTAGTAGCTCAACACGATTACGCGTACATCCGTGCGGAAGCCTTCCACTTCCTGCGCGTACCACAGCGGAAACGTGTCGTTATCGCCTCCGGTGAAGATGATGGCGTTCGGTGCGCAACTGGATAGGTAATTCTTGGCGGAATCTACTGAGAAAAAGCGATCGGATCGATTGTGATCATCCCAACCTTCAGCGGCCATCAAGCCCGGCGCGGACAAGCAAACCAACGTGGCGGCTACTGCAGCGGCCTTGCCGTTGCGCAGCATTTTCTGGATGAGATCGGCCACGGCAATAACCGCCAGCCCTATCCAAAACGTGTAGGCGTAGGTAGAACCTGCGTAGATGTAGTCGCGTTCGCGCGGTTCTTCGGGCGGGGTATTAAGGTACACCACAATGGCAACCCCCAGCAGCACAAACAGGATGCCTACCACGGCAAAGCCCTGGGTATCCTTGGTGAACTGATAAAACATGCCGATTAATCCCAAAATGAAAGGGATCATGAAGTAGTTATTGCGCCCACGATTATTGGCGAGTTGCTCTGGGACATCATCAAACCAGCTGGCTGGACTCAACCAGTCGGCTCCTTGCTCATCGCTTTCGCGGCCGGCAAAATTCCACATGAAGTACCGCATGTACTGGGTGCCAATCTGATGCTTGAACATGTAGTACATGTTTTGAGCGAACGTAGGTTTCTCGCCTTCCGCCAATCCCAAAATGCGCTGGTAAGAGTCTTTGTACTCGCTGTTCCAAACACGCGGCAAAATGGTGGTATGGTTTGGATCGTACTCGTATTCAATTTTCCGATCGGTGATTTCATACTTGTCCTTGCCTTTGGTATAGACAGGCGCGCCCTGCTTCACGGCAATCAGTTCGGCTGTGTAGTAGGGCCCTGAGAAAAGCGGCCGGCTGCCGTACTGCTCACGCTTCAGGTAGCGAACAAAGCTCATCACATCCTTGGGCGCGTTCTCGTTGATCGGGGGATCGAAGTTCGAGCGGATTACGATGGTGGTATAAGAAGCGTAGCCGATGAGGATGAACGAAACCGACAGCAAAAAAACATTCAGCACCACCTTAGACGTTTTCTGGCTGAAGTAGATGCCGTAGCTCAAGCCACCAATCAGCAACAGCATAAACACAAATACGCCTGATCCAAACGGAAGGCCGAGGTTGTTCACAAAAAACACTTCAAAGCCACCCGCCAGCGTGGGAAGTCCGGGAATAATGAAATCGTTGATAAATAACACCAGCGCTCCGCTGATGGCAAGGGCGGCCACGATGCCCATCGTGCTGGGCTTGTATCGTTTAAAGTAATAAATCAGCCCAAGTGCAGGCAGCGCCAATAAGTTGAGCAAGTGGAATCCGATGGAGAGGCCCACCATATAAGCAGTTAAAATCAGCCAACGATTGGCTTTGGCTTCGTCTTCAATGATCTCCCACTTCAAAATCAGCCATACTACTAATGCCGTAAAGAAGGAGGACATGGCATATACTTCGGCCTCTACGGCCGAAAACCAAAATGAGTCGGAGAAGGTATAGGCAAGAGCGCCAACGAGGCCAGCGCCCATTAACGTCCAGATTTGATCAGGCTGAAGGTCGTTTGGATTTCTTACGCCCCAGAGTTTACGGCCCAGCAGCGTGATGGACCAGAACAAGAACAGAATTGTAAACGCGCCCGCCAGCACGCTCAAAAAGTTAACCCAGAAGGCTACTTTGGTAACATCGCCCATGGCAAGAAACGAGAACACCCGGCCTACCAGCATAAACAGCGGGGCGCCAGGCGGGTGGGAAACCTCAAGTTTGTAAGAAACGGCAATGAACTCCCCGCAGTCCCAATAACTCATGGTTTCTTCAAAGGTGAACCAATACGTGAGCAGGGCCACCCCAAACACCAACCAACCCACCAGATTATTTGCTTTTGTAAACTGCATGAAAGAAAATTTGAAGTGCGAAAATAATGGAAATAAGTGAGGGAACCGTAGGGCCTATGCCACCGCTACTTGTACACCGCTATGTAAAACAGCAACCAGATGATGAACAGCAAAATGTACGATCCGGCCACAATAAACCAGGCGATTTTTTTGCTTTTGCGCGCGTAGAAATGGATTCCCTCGGCCAGCAGCCACCAGTATAGCGGCTCGAACAGGTTTAGTGCCCGCAACGGGTAGGCAAATCGCTTATCGATGGTTTCGTAATCAAAAAAGTTCATCAACGAAAGCGGGTAAAAGCCGCGTATGTTGTAGTAGGTGGGATCCGTTTCGATAAACATGTAATACCCGATTTTGAGCACCTCCGGCATCAGGAATACGAACTCGGCCATGATCACCACACCCCACGCCTGCCAATACGTAACGCGATAACCAAACATGAAACAACCAATCCACACTACAAAACCGATCACCGTAAACTTCCACCCATAAACTACGGGAATGGTGAGCAATTTCAGCGCGTTAATCGTTTGTAAAATACCCCCACCGGGTTGGTCGGCTAAAAACTCAAACGCCGCCGTTTCGTTTTCGATAAAGGAAATTTTAACGTACAAGAGCATGAACGACAACAGGCAAAGCAGCAGGAAGGCAACTTTTTTGTCGATCCCCAGAAAGGGTTCCAGAAAGGCGTTGGTAGGCAAAGCAGGAAGGTTTTGTGTGGGGCTTTTCGTTTCTTTGAAGTTCTAACGGGCAATGTACGCAGGCTGGGCAATAAAAGGAACGATGGTGGGGCTGGTATGTGCCTGGGGCTTCGGCCCACTTTGGGGCCAGCCGTTGCGCCCGGAAAAAAAAGACACTACGATTATTCTGATATCCGACATCAACGTGCAGTTGGAGTGTTCTCAGGCTTTAAACGACTTATACAATTTTGAGTTTACCAAGGCTGAACGTCAGTTTCGGTGGTTTAAACAAAAGTATGCATGGCACCCGTTGCCCTATTTCTTGCTTGGGCTGAGCAACTGGTGGAAAATCATGCCCAAAACCTCCGATACGCGGTATGACGAAGTTTTCCTTAGCTACATGGACAGCACCATAGCCGTGGCTGAGAATCTCCATAAACGGCACCCGCCCTATAAGGTGGAAGCCGCCTTTTTTCTGGCCGCAGCCCATGGATTCAAAGGACGTTTGTATTCGGATGAGGAACGCAAAAACTGGCGCAAAGCAGCCGCGGCCGGGAAAACCGCACTCAACTACATGGAAGAGTGCAAGGAAAAGAACGACCTGAGCCCTGAACTGCTGTTTGGTGATGGGCTGTACAACTATTTTTCCGTGTGGGTGCCCGAGAATTATCCCGCGTTAAAGCCGATTATGTGGTTCTTTCCAAAAGGCGACAAAGCACTGGGATTGAGCCAGTTGAAAGAAGTTTCGTACAATGCCTTCTACACACGCACCGAAGCGATGGTTTGGCTGATGCGAATCCTGAACGGCTACGAAAACGACCAGCCCCGGGCTTTTCAGATTGCCGAGTATCTTTACCAAACCTACCCCAACAACGCCTATTTTCACCGCTATTATGCCCGAATGTTGTACGCCCGCGGCATGTATGCAGAGTTGGAGCGCGAATCGACTGATATCTTGACAAAAATCGATAGCAGCAAGGTAGGCTATGAGGCCACCAGTGGCCGCTATGCAGCATTTTTTTTAGGGCAATTGGCAGGTGCCCGGCGTAACTGGGAGGGCGCCCGCAAATATTACGAGTTGGCCGCGAAGTTTGCAGAATCTACGGGTGCTACGGAGTCGGGCTACTACTTGTATTCGCTTATTGAACTGGGCGAGATCGCTGAGCGGCAGGGCCGCAAGGCGGATGCAAAACGCTATTTTCAATTGGTAAAGAAAAATTCCGATCGAAAAGATGAGGCTTTTAAAAGCGCAAAAAGTAGGTTAAAGAAACTCGAAAAAGGCGATTAGCATGGAATTGCGCGATTTGGTGGTTACTCCCATCGTAATCATACTGGTTCTTGTCGCGGCTTATTTTATTCGCCCGCTTGTTACAGATCGCACTACGCAAAAGTATTTTTTTCCCGGGCTACTCGTAAAAATTCTGGGCGCGATTGCCCTGGGATGTATTTATCAGTTTTACTATTCCGGCGGAGATACCTTTAACTTTCATACTCACGGTAGTCGCCACATCTGGAATGCGTTTTTTAATGACCCCTCCGTTGGTTTGCAACTCTTGTTTGGTTCTAATGATTCCCACGCGGGTGTGTATGAGTACTCGAGAAGGATTGTTTTTTTTGAGGATGACTCCTCGTATTTCGTGATTCGGGTGGCAGCTTTTTTTGATTTGTTTACGTTCTCTTCGTACTCAGCCACGGCAATTTTATTTTCTGTGGTTGCATTTGTTGGGGCCTGGTGTTTGTTCCTCACGTTTTACAAACAGTATCCCAGTGCCCACGTGGGGCTTGCTTTGGCGTGTTTGTTTGTTCCTTCCGTTTTCTTTTGGGGGAGCGGGGTGTTAAAAGATACCCTCGTTTTGGCCGCGCTTGGCGTAGCAACCTACGCCATCCACCGGTTGTTCATGGAAAACCGCAACCAGATGGCCGCGGTTGTGCTGATTTTGCTCAGTTTTTATGTCATTTTTTCAATCAAAAAGTTTGTGTTGCAGGCGCATTTGCCGGCCGTTTCTGTTTGGCTTTTTTTTCATTGGTTCGCCCGCGTGCGTTCCAGCGCGCTGCGCATTTTGTTGGTGCCTTTTGTGGTGGTGATGATTGCAGCGGGCGGGTATTTTTCCGTGAGTAAAGTAGGGGAAGGTGACCAAAAATATTCCTTGGATAAAATTGCGCAGACGGCCGCCGTAACTGCTTATGACATTCGGTTTTGGACCGGGCGGGAGGCGGGTTCGGGCTACACCCTTGGCGAGCTAGATGGCACCATGGCATCCATGATCCGCCTTGCGCCGGCAGCCATAAACGTAACCCTGTTTCGGCCTTATTTATGGGAAGTAAAAAATCCACTGATGCTTTTGTCTGCGTTAGAAAGCCTGGCGTTTCTCGGGTTGTTGATTTACGTCGTGTTTTCAAGTAAGCAACTGCCAAAAAAGGTAGTCGATAAAAACGTCCTTTTTGCTTTCGTTTTTTCTTTGATTTTTGCGTTTGCGGTTGGGGTATCCACGTTTAATTTCGGCACATTGTCGCGCTA
>JBIIVI010000092.1:0-11787 GCA_044339555.1 Cyclobacteriaceae bacterium
TTTCGGCAACCATCGGCTTACTGACAAAATCAGTTTGCACACTGAATATCAGTGGCGCAGGGCCGATGTGTTTTCGAGCTGGCAGCAATCACTCACGCGTATTGGCGTTGACTACCGCCTGGCGGACAACTTGATGTTTACGATAGGCTACGGCTACATCGTAACCTGGCCGTATGGCGAATTTCCGGTAGCCCTGAAGTTCGATGAGCATCGCCTATGGCAAACGCTCACGCTTACGCAACGAACTGGTCGCTTCCACTTCAATCATCGCTTTCGGTTGGAGCAACGGTGGGTGGAAAACGTACTAACGAGTGCCAACAACCCACCTGCCATCGATGGGTATCTGTTTAAAGAACGAATCCGGTATCGGTTTTTGGTAAATGTGCCACTCAACAAAAAAAATATGGAACCGGGCGCCTGGTTTTTAAGTGTGTACGATGAGCCTTTCCTGCAATTTGGCTACCACTTTGGCGCCAACTTTCTGGATCAAAATCGCCTATACGGAGCGGTGGGCTATGTGGTGAACGGCCACTGCCAACTGCAAGCCGGCTACATGCAACAAACCGTGATTAAAAACGATGGCTTCAAGATTGAGCGCAACCATACGTTGCAACTGGCAGTAACCTACAATTTCGATTTCCGGAAGAAACCGGACCAGAATTGAGCACTTAGAGCGTGCGGGCCACTACTACACGCGCTAAGTTCTTTACGTGTCTGCGGCCGGTCTTGTGATCAGTTTCTGTTATCAACAAAATGCGTTCGGGCAATTCTGTTAACCGCTTACCATCTTTTTCGGTGATGAGGTACACATGACTGCCGGTGTCGGAATTGAATAACTCATTCCAGGAAAAAACCACCTTGTAGCCATCGGCGGCGATGAGCGTTAAATAAAATTCGCTCAGCACTTTCGGGCTCTCCGCCTTAATGGTCACGGATTTTAGTAGATCGCGCAGCAAGACGCCTTTCAAGTTACGGGCCGTACCCCGCGGTTCGCCCAAGTGGTTGGTGATCACCAAATCCGCCAACGTTTGTTCCGGAAGTGATGTGATTTGCGCATAGTCAAACACATGTTCTTTTTCTACTGCGCCCGTCACTAGAAACGTACTGGTTGGTGTAGCGGGTTGTTGAGCGTCGGCCACAGTCGCCACTAATAGGCACACCAAAAATGCATTCTTTTTCATACCAAATTTTGAAGATTAACTCGTAACCCAACGAAAGCCACGGCTCACGAGCCGGGCGACCACAAAAAACAAAATGGCTGCCAAGGAAACAAACTTGATCACCGCAAACGCAGCCGCCAGGTGAGTAACAACCGCTTCGGGTGTGCTGCGCAACACGTGTAACAGGCAAAGATTTTCGAGCGCGTCAAAACCAGCTGCTGCCAATGCCAGATAGGAAAACCGAACAGCCCACGGATCGCGCCCCGGCGCAGTAGCTGCCAATGCCTGACAAGCAAAAAAGAACGACCACGGGTAAATCAGCAAAAAAATAAAATCAAGATAAAGGCTGCGTTCCGCCAGCAACAACATGCCGCTTTCTTCCCATTGTGCCAACCATTCGGCTGCCTGTTCGGGTGTGCGGGCCAATTCAAACAGCACAATCTCGCGGGTGGTGAGTGGGGCCACGGATTGCTCCATGTACGTTTTCCACGCCCACGTGGCTGCGAGCGAAAGTACAAAACCAGCCACTGCTATTTTGGTTTTCATGTGTTTAATACTTGTTTGTTAGTGATCACATGGAAGGGCCGAGATTATAGTACTGTTGGAATTAGAGTATTCTAAAGGCCCATTCATTACGTTTTTTGAGTTGCCTCTCCTCCGTCCGGGAAGGTCGCTGTTTTATCCTAATTTTGCATCGTTTTTCATACTATGGATATCAAAGAAATTTTTTCGGTTTCCCTGATTCTTTTTTCGGTGATCGACATCATCGGCTCAGTACCCTTCATCATCCTCATCAAAAAACGCGAGGGCCGCATTCATGCCGAGAAGGCAACGCTCATTTCTGCCGTGCTCATGGTTGGATTTCTCTTTCTTGGGTTATCGATCTTGAAATTGTTTGGATTGGATGTCTCGTCCTTTGCAGTGGCCGGCTCCATTGTGATTTTTATTGTAGCCATGGAAATGATTCTGGGCATCACATTAATCAAAGACGATCCCGAGGCCAAAGGAACCGGCTCGATCGTTCCATTGGCGTTTCCGCTGATCGCTGGAGCAGGTACGCTCACCACCATTCTTTCGCTGCGGGCTGTGTACAGCGAGGTAAATGTGTTGATTGGCATTCTGGTAAACCTGGTCTTTGTATATTGGGTGCTGCGATCGGCCTCCTGGCTGGAGCGCGTTATTGGTAAGTCGGGCTTTGCGGTGTTGCGCAGAGTGTTTGGCGTCATCTTGCTGGCGATTGCTGTCAAGATTTTTAAAACCAACGCCTTCCCGGCATGATTCGCATTTACACGGATGGCGCTGCCCAGGGCAACCCGGGACCGGGTGGTTATGGTGTGATTCTGAAATTCCAAGGACATGAAAAAGAACTCTCGCAAGGGTTCCGGCTAACGACCAACAACCGGATGGAGTTGCTGGCTGTAATTGTGGCGCTGGAGTCGATCAAAAAGACCGGGATTCCAATCTCGGTCTACTCCGATAGTAAATACGTGATTGAAGCCATCGAAAAAGGTTGGTTATGGACCTGGCAGAAAAAGAATTTCAAAGACAAAGCCAATCCGGACTTGTGGCTGCGCTACATTCCGTTGCACGAAAAATTCAAACCCCGCTTTCATTGGATTCGCGGCCATGCGGGCCACCCCGAGAATGAACGGTGCGATGCGCTGGCGGTGGCAGCCGCAAAGGGTTACTCACTTTTGGTAGATCAGGCCTACGAAGACCTTAAGCGTTGAGCAATCGCTCCGTTTCCGTAAAGTGAATCCCGAGTGAATCCAACTCTTCTAAAATCGGCTGATAAACATCTTGCTGTACCGGCACCACCACACCCCGAACGGAGAATGCACCCGTGAGCAGCAGTTTGGCTGCAATGGCCAGAGGCAGCCCCACTGTCTTTGCCATCGCGGTTTCGTGGGCATCGCCCCGCGCACTGAAGTAGGATTCGATTTCTACGTTCTTAGCTCCGTGGCGCGCCCGAAACCGGTGCCACATCACAACCAGATCGCGGTGTTCAGCCTGCAACGACCAGCACTTCGACAGGAGGTGCTCCGTTATTTGTGCCGGAGTGCCATCCGCTCGGCCCACAGGCTCATCGCTGAAAAAGCCAGCCCAGGTAAGTAGCTCCAGTTCAGGTCCGTGCGGATCCACACGCGCCACGTGCGCCAGCCGATGCCGAAACGAATCCGGACCTGCCGGTACAAACCGCTCTAAAAACTGCTGGTGCGTAAGTTGTTCAACACCTTGTAGAACATAGGTGTCGTCTGTAACGCCTGCTTGCACCAACACATTCCACGCTGCGCAAAAACCGTGAAAGCGCAGTGTGCCCCGAATCATCGTTTCGATTTGCTGGAGACCGTACACTTCGCGGTATTGCAACGAATCGCGGTTTGCATAGCCCTCCAACTTGCCCACGCCCGGCACCTCGATGGGCGTAGTGCGCTGAAACAGTTGATGGTAGGGAATGTACTTGTCTGTGCCGTGAGCTCGGTACTTTGCAGTACCCTGTCCCGCTAGCACTACGTTGCGCGGGTTCCAGGTAAATCGGTATTTCCATGGGTTGTTCGGATCAGTTGCCGGATCAATTAAGCCCCCGGTAAATGATTCAAATGAAGTGATTTCATACCCCTGCCCCTGCAAGCGATGGATGATGCTCATCGCACTCATGTGATCCAGGCCGGGGTCGAGGCCACACTCGTTTAAAAACAACAACCCTTTGGCTACGGCTGGCTCATGAAACGCCTGCATGGCGGGTGCTACATAGCTGGCAGTTAACAAGTGCTTGCCGCACGCGAGGCAAAGCGCTGCCACGTGAGGATGGAACATCGCTGGCAGCAACGAGATCACCACATCCGAAGCGGCAATGGCAGCGCGCGACCGGGATTCATCGGTGATATCAAAATGAAGACTTCGGCCGTGAGGCGCACCGGCCACTCGTTGGCGAGCTAACGTCTCGTCCAGATCGCCCACGGTAATCGTCCAACTGCGTAACGTACCTTCGGTTAAGAGATAGTTGATGAGCGCCGCGGAGGAGCGACCCGCGCCCAGCACCAACACGTACTGATGTTCCATGGGGATCAAAAATAGTGAGCGCAGTGATGAAAAAGTGAACGCGGTTCTTTAACTTTCTTCCAACCGTGCGGCCAAAACAAGATTAACACATGAAATCGCCATCAGCAAAGCAGACCCAACAGTATGATAATTGGCCTGGCGATTCCATTTGACCACAAAAAGACAATTATTCCCATATGAAAGCGTTTGAATACTTCGATCATCTGGAAGACCTTGACTCCGAATCCAAATACCTGGTTCATAAAGCCAAGGAAGCTACCCACCATGCCTATGCCCCGTACAGCCGGTTTCAGGTAGGCGCCGCCCTTATGCTGGAAGACGGCACCGTGGTAGTGGGCGCCAATCAGGAAAACGCTTCCTATCCGTTATGTATGTGTGCTGAGCGGGTGGCCCTGTATACGGCTGCGCTGCAATACAGCGGCCGCCGGATTACCAAGATGGCGGTGGCGGCCCATAAGAAAAACCACAAGGAGTTGGCCGAAGCTACGAGCTGCGGGGCTTGCCGCCAGGTGTTGTTGGAGTTTGAACACCGCCAGAAATCACCCATCGAAATGGTGATGTTAGGGCCTGATTTAAAGTGGGTTAAGTGCCCCTCAGCAAGCTCCTTGCTGCCGTTGGACTTCAACAAGGATCATCTGGATACCGAAAGATAATCTGGGCAAAACAGACCATTTGCGCTGAATTTCCTAATTTCTCCGCCCTTTTGTTGACTTAAGGGCACATTTCACACATGTAATGTTTCCACCAGAATGCGCTAATGCGAGGATTTTGAGGAGTTTACATTTGTTGGCTTGTTGGCAGAAGGGCAGATGTGAGGCTTTAATCATTTACAACAGTGTCGCAAGAGTTAGAAATTGCTGATCTAAAAAAAATCACCGAACTCATTCACCAGCGGCATGGCTATGATTTTCGGAATTATGCCATGTCGTCCTTCAAGCGGAGAATCAGCCGAATTCTGGAACTGAAGGCGCTTACGCTGGATGGTCTGCTGAAAAAAATCACTGAACAGCCAGCCTTTATTAATGAGTTTCTGGATGAGCTTACCGTGAATGTAACGGAGATGTTTCGCGACCCCGGCTTTTGGCGGGTGCTGCGCGATGAAATCATCCCCACCATCCGCCTCAACCACAAACAGTTTAAGATCTGGCACGCAGGATGCAGCTCGGGCGAAGAAGTGCTTTCGATGACGATCCTCCTCACCGAGATGGGAATTTTGGATGACGTTACGATTATCGCGACCGACCTGGACACCACCATTATCGAACGCGCCAAAACCATGTCGATGCCCATCAAGAACATGGAGTTGAACGAAAAAAACTACATCCGCTACGAGGGGCCAAAAGGCATTAAATCATATTACAAAGAGGAGAACAGTCGTGCGGTTTTTAGCAAAGAGCTGTTTAAGAATGTCACCTTCCGCAGACACGATTTAGTAGTAGGCGAAGTCTTCAACAAGTTTGATTTGATTTTGTGCCGCAATGTGATGATTTACTTCAACCAAAACCTGCAAAACGAAGTGTTGAAGAAGTTCCACGAGAGCTTGTTCAAATTCGGTTACCTGGCCATTGGTTCGAAAGAGTCGCTGATCTGGTGCGAAATCGCCAATAAGTTCATTGTGGTGAATAACGAAGAGAAGGTGTACAAAAAGATTAAGGATTAAGGAAGCCCGGCTGCATGAGCAGATTTAATTTAAATAACAGCTACAAAGCCGTTGTTATTGGAGGTTCAGCCGGCAGTTTTCAGGGCATTGTAAAAATCCTGGCGCAGTTACCAAAGGGATTTCCGCTGCCCATCATCATGGCGCTGCATCGCCTAAAGCATGTGCGCAATGGGTTTGTGGAGGCCTTGTCGATAAAAAGTGTAGTGCAAGTGGTAGAACCGTACGATAAAGAACCCATCAAAAAAGGAAGCGTTTACCTGGCGCCTTCCAACTACCATTTGTCCGTAGAGTTGGGCAACCATTTCTCGCTATCAACGGAAGAGATGATCAACAACTCGCGCCCCGCGATAGACATTACCTTGGGTACAGCTGCCTACGTGTACAAAGACAAACTGATCGGCATTCTGCTGAGCGGAGCCAATCGAGATGGTGGTCTCGGCATGAAACACATCAAAGACCGCGGCGGGTTAACGATTGTGCAGCAGCCCACCGAGTGTATGATTGACACGATGCCAAAGGCGGCCCTTGCAGCCACAAAAATTGATCATGTGCTGCGTGTAGATGAGATCATCGAGTTTTTTAAGGAACTGGATAAAACGTATAAGAGCTAAGTTGTTAGAACCATGAAATGGCCATTAAGATACTCTGCACCTAACGGTATGATTGTCTCGGCCATTCCATGTGAACTTGAACAAAAAAATATTAGCACATGAAACCAAGCATGATGAGATTTATCACACAGAGGAATGAAAATAGCGAGGTTCCATCTGTCCTTAAACACAAAATTATTTTCAGATGAAAAAACAAATCGCAGCGTGGCTGCAAAATCATTCCAAAGTAAGCATGGCATTGGCGCTGCTTTACCTGGTTGGGTTCCTTTGGTCTGCAATTCAATTGGGATGGCTGCCGGCAAAACTTTCGTTAACGGGACTGCCCGGTCCGCAGATTTTTTCGTTAGTGGGCCCGCTGCTGGCGGCTACTGCGTTCACGCTACTGGTGGGTATTGTGGCCTTGTACCTGATTGTGAGCTCCAAAAAACAGGTGGTGGTATACCTCGATCGCACGCAAACAGCCGACACGCAAAAAACAGATCTGGAGACTCAGGCAACCGACTTAACCGCGGTTATTCAAAACATTCAACAGCAGAAAAATGATGTGGCCAACCGCGCACTAAGTGCACTTTGCCAATGGCTGCAAGCAGGCCAGGGCGCGTACTATCAGGTAAATGCACCAGAACAGCAAGTACAACTTGCCCATGCATTTGCTTTTGCTCCCGAAGATGAACGAGCTACGAGCTTTCAGTTGGGCGAAGGTCTCATCGGTCAGGCAGCTGCCAGTGGCCAGAGTTTGTATCTGGACGAAATTCCAGAAGGCTATATCCGGATTGTGAGCGGGCTGGGACGTTCTTCGCCGCGGTATGTGTACATCTTCTGTGTGAAGAAAGACAAAACCGTTCGCGGGGTGTATGAAGTCGCCACCTTCGCGCCTATCTCCGCCCAGCAAAAACAAGACCTCGAACAAATTGCCACAGTGGTGGGTAACTTGATGTAATCGCCGTATGCTACGAAACATAAAAATCAGCGCAAAAATTACCGCCCTCGTACTGGGACTAACCCTGTTGGCCATTTTGGCCATGAGCCTGTTTACCTATCACGTTAACCTGCGGTCGTTACAAAACAAATACCAGCAACAACTGGCCGTGTTGGCCGATGCCCGCACCGCCCAGTTAAACGCAGCCATGCAACAGCACGTGCAACAGATTCAAGTGTTGCAGGCCGCGCTTACAACAGTTCCAGCCGATTCGCTGGCTGCAGTTTTACCCGATTTCAAATCGCGGTTGCAAGTGAGTGAAGTCCTGATTGTAGACCGTAACGGAAATATCATCCATTCCACCGTTGACTCGTTAGGTGCGGGGACCACGTTTGTTGATCCGGACGGTACGTTTTACGAGGCAGCTGCACGCGAGCCCGCCATCAGTACAGCCCGCAAAACATCCAAGGGCTACGAGGCGCTTTCCGGTGGCGCATTCGGGGACTATCTGATTTTGGTGCCAATCGATCTGACCGCGATTTTTACGCAGGTGGCATCGGAAGACGGGCTTGGCGAAAGTGGCGAAATTTGGATTGCGCGGCAGGATCCCATTACAAAGAAGATCATTCAAATGGGTTCGTTGCGCTCCGACCCAGGCAGCGCGCAAAAAATTCTGACAGTTGAGTCGCCCGCCGCACAACCCATCTTGTGGGCGCTGGAAGGCAAAGGCGAATCCGGACTCACCATAGACGATCGAAATGAAGAGGTGCTGACTGCGTGGCGAAAAGTACCTGCCACCGGCTGGGCGTTGGTAGCCAAAATCAATCAAAAAGAAATTACCGGTCAGCGAGCTGAGTTGTCCACGATCTATTGGGGTGCCGGCCTCGCGATCGCGCTTACGGCGGTAGCTTTTGCCATGTTCTTTGCACGGTCGCTCACGGAGCCGCTCAACAACACCCGGACAATTTTGGATATGGTAGCCCGTGGTGAGTTGCCTGAAAAATCCGCTGAAGAACGCTCAGACGAATTTGGTTTGATGACACAAAAGGTCGACCAACTGGTACAAACCTTAAAATCAAGTGCCGACTTTGCCAAGAAAGTGGGTGAAGGAAAATTTGAGACCTCGTTTCAACCTGCCAGCGAAAACGATACACTGGGCCTCGCGCTGCTGAACATGCGGGCAAACCTGGTGGAGAACGAGCGCAGAGATACCGAACGAAATTGGATTGTACGCGGTGTGGCTCAAATCGGAGAAATTCTTCGAATGCACGACACACTGGAGGCTATGGGCGAAGAGGTTGTGCAGGTCATCATCGAGAAAATCGGTGCGGTACAAGGTGCGTTTTACGTGGTGAACGATGAAGGTGGCGAGCGCCTGATTGAACTACGCAGTAGCTACGCCTACAACCGTAAAAAGTACCTGAAGAAATCGTTCCGTTTCGCGGAGGGCCTTGTAGGCCAGGCCGCCATCGAACAAGACACCGTGATGCGCACGGAAATTCCGGATGATTATGTCACGCTCACGTCCGGTTTGCTGGGCGAACAGAAGCCCGGCTGTATTTTGATTGTGCCGCTGATTACGAATGAAGATGTTTTTGGGGTGCTGGAATTTGCCGGGATTCAACGCTTCAACCCCTCACAGGTAAAGTTTGTGCAAGAACTCAGCGTGATTTTAGCGCGTACGATTTTTAACATCAAAGTAAACGAGCGCACACGCAGGCTGTTAGCCGAATCGCAGGCGATGAGTAACGAGCTGAAAGAAAAGCAGGAAGTACTCCGCCAGAATGCGGAAGAAATGCAGGCCACCCAGGAAGAACTACAACGCACCAACCAACGCCTGGAAGACCAGATTGAAGAGGTAAACCGCACACAGAAGCGTTTGCAATTGCTGTTGGAAAATGCTTCGGAAGTAATCACGATCTACGAAGACAACGGTACCGTTCGCTACAGTTCGCCTTCGGTGTATGCCATCCTGGGTTACCGCGCGGCCGAATTGCAAGGCCAGAGCGACCGCGACAAAGTACACCCCGACTACCGCGAAGTATACGACCGCATGTTCGAGCAGTTGGCGGTGCATCCTACCGAAAAAGTCACAGTACAGTACGAGTATCGCGCTAAAAACGGCAGCTACGTGTGGATTGAATCCACCGGTACCAACAATATGAATAACCCGGCTATTCACGGGTACATTGTCAACTCCCGCGACATCACCGAACGCAGACGAGCTGAGCAAGAGCAACGCATGCGCTCGAAGATGCAGGCATTGTCCGAGAATTCACTGGACCTTATCGCCCGCCTTGAGAACGAGTCGATCTCCTACATCAACCCGGTGATTGAAAATTTCACCGGTAAAAAACCGGTTGACTATTTGGGTAAGAAAGTAAAAGAAACCGATTTAAATCAGGCGATTCTGGAACACTGGATTCAAATCGTAGAACAGGTGAATACCACCAACGACAAGGTGTCGCTGGAAATGGATTTCCCAACGGAAGAAGGCACCAAGATCATGCAGGTAAATGCCATTCCGGAATTTGATGAGAACGAAAGCTTAGAATCGGTGCTGGTCGTGTCGCACGACATTACCGAGCGTAAGTTGATTGAACTGGAGATTCAGAACAAAAGCAAGAAAATCAACGACTCGATCAACTACGCCAAGCGCATCCAAAATGCCATCATGCCCAATACTCGGTTGATCAACCGGGCTCTGAACGACTCCTTCATTCTCTACAAACCGCGCGATGTTGTCAGCGGCGACTTCCCTTGGTTTGTGCAAATGAAGAATGAGATTTTCATTGCTGCGGTAGACTGTACGGGCCACGGGGTACCCGGCGCCTTGTTGTCGCTGATTGGCTACTTCCTGCTAAATGATATTGTGCGCAGCCGAAAGATTACCGACCCCGGAAAAATTCTGGATTTGCTGGACGAAGGTGTAACCACCACATTACGCCAGGATCAAGACGACTCTGCCACCAAAGATGGAATGGACATCGCCCTGTGCAGAATCAATCTGGATACAAACGAAGTGGCTTATGCAGGCGCCCATCGCCCGTTGTATTTTATCCGCAATAGCGAAATGGATGAAGTGAAAGGAAATAAATTCCCGATTGGCGGGGGTATTTTCAAGAACCAAACCAACTTTACTACCCATATTTTGCCGATGAAAAAAGGTGATAGCATCTACTTTAGTTCAGACGGTTTCCCTGATCAATTCGGTGGGCCGGAAGGCCGGAAAATGGGTCCGAAGCGGGTGCGCGAGATGATTCAGCAAGTATACACCGGACCGATGAAAGAAGCGATGAATGTTTTTGATCGGGAGTGGGAGAGCTGGCGCGGTGAGCACAAACAAACAGATGATGTGCTGCTTATCGGCATTAAATTTTAAACCATATAAACATTAATTGATAACAAAACCTCTAAATTCGAAACTCTAATCGTAAACACATGAATTTCATTTACGACCTGCATCGGTCCATGCTAGAACAAAAACTCATCTTGGTGTACCAGGGCGATTTCACCCAGGAAACCACCAAGTCCATTCTGGCCATGGCCGAACGAAACCTGGATGCTTCCGGAGAAGATTCCAGCATTAAACGGAAAGTTTTTAACGTGATGGTGGAATCCTTGCAAAACATTGTGAAGCACAGCAGCGAAACCGGGCTCAAGGCAGGATCGCTCATCAGCCAGGCGGCTATCTTCATGATCTCCAAACAAGATGACCGTTACAGCATCCTCACAGGCAACCCCATTCCCAAAGACAAGGTGGCCGGGCTCACCAACACGCTGAACGACCTGAACGCAAAAGACAAAGATGGCTTGAAAGAACTCTACAAAGAGATCATCAAGTACACCCAGATTTCGGAAAAAGGCGGCGCTGGTCTGGGCTTTGTAGACATGGCTCGCAAGTCGGGTGAAAAACTCGAGTTTACTTTCAACAGCATGGATGCCACGTACGACTTTTTCTGCCTGCGTGTGAACATCCCCCGCGAAAAAGAATAATTAACAACTACCTAAAAAAATTATACGTAGCTATGGACATCTTAAAACTGGAAGGAACGGAAGATACTCCTAAAATCATTTTAGATAAGGGCAATGGTATTTTTGAAATCTCCGGGCGTTCGTTGCCGGAAGATTCCGCTGAGTTCTATCGACCTGTGTTGGATTGGATCGGGCAATATGCGGGCAGCCCGAATGCCAGCACCGATTTTGTTTTCAAATTGGAGTACTTCAACACCGCCTCCTCCAAACTTATTCTGGACGTGCTCTCGGCACTGGAAGACATCAAAGGCATGAAGATCCTCTGGTACTTCCACGAAGATGATGAAGACATGGAAGAAGCCGGAGAAGAGTTTTCCGAACTTGTGGAAATTCCATTCG
>JBIIVI010000383.1:0-2721 GCA_044339555.1 Cyclobacteriaceae bacterium
AAAAGATAGCATCCTGAACGGCCCAGGTCACAAAAATTTTTCCGTCATTACTTACTGCGGGCACTGCGCCTTCAGTAGTGTTGTCGTCATCAATACAATCACCCTGCAGTTGGTTGATGCGAACTGCCTTTGTCCATTTTTTGCCGGCTTTCACCGACGCACTAAACATAATGTTGGAGTGGCACGTGGTGTCTTTCGAACCGTATTTATCAAACTGTGTCCACGTGGTATAAATGTTTTGCTTACGCGGATGGACGGTCGGCCATTGCTTGTCCTGATCTTTGGGCGGATTATTTCCGATGGATTCGCCCTCACTCCACGTAGCTCCGCCATCGGTCGATTTTTGCACCACAATACGATCCAGCCAGGCGTCATTGCTCCGGCCTTTGCCGCTGGGATCTGCCAAATGGAAAAAATAAAAGTGCCCTTTGTTATCCGCCACTAAAGCTGGGTCGCCAAAAACTCCATACGGTGATACCAGCTTCGACTCCTGCCAAGTCTCCCCACCGTCTTTGGTGTAAATCGATCGATCGAGCACCACGCCGGCTACAATGTTCTTGGGATTCCGCGGATTGATGGCAATACTTGGTTCCAGTGGCGGGTAAACGCCCTCCACCTGGCGGGCCAATGGAATATTTTTAAACTGTGCTACCGCTGCCAACGAGCCGGTGATACACATCAACAACCAGAAAATACGTTTCGTCATCGCTCTACAATTCGCAACAAATCTTATAAGTGTTTCGCATCTTTCAAAACCTTTATCCAAAGTTGGTAACCCGCTTCGTTTAAGTGCAGGCCATCGTTGGAGTACTGCGCCTGCAGCAGACCATCCTTATCGGAAAAAGATGAATGTATGTCCACGTACGTGTAGTTAAACCGCGTAGCAATCTTTTGTAACTGCGCATTGATCGTAAGGACCACTTCGCCCACATTATAGCCGGCCGGAAAATTCTTGAATCCCGGATTTACGGGTAGCAAACTTTGAACAAAAATCTGTGTGTTGCCGGACGATGCTTGCACCAGCCGAACAAACGTGAGGATGTTCTGCAAAATCACCTCCTCCGGAATTTTTTTCGACAAATCATTGATGCCTATCAACAAAAACAGCTTCGCGGGCTTGCGCACGGTAATGTCATCCACGCGCTGGAGCAAGCCAAACGTAATGTCGCCCGAAACGCCGCGATTCACCACCGTTGAATCACCTGTTAGCTTCTTCCAGTTGCCGCCTTCGGTGATGCTGTTGCCCACCATCATCACCTTGCCAGTAACCACTTTCTGCTTTTTGAATAGGGCAACCCGTTTCTTGTAATGCTCGGGCATGTTGGGGATTGTATCCCACGTTCGCTGGCCAAAGGCCAACGTGCTAACGAAGCATAAAAAAACAAGTACGCGCATCAGCGTTTGCTGTTATCTATTCTCGTGTTCAACTTCTCGCCACCGCCTACTTCTATTACCGAGGAGCCGTACACGCGGATGAACGACTTGATAAAGTCGTCCTCGTTGGCTTTGTAAATGTTATCCACATACTTCTGCGGATTCCGGTCTATGTAGGGAAACCACGTGCTATGAATTTGGATCATTACCCGGTGCCCTTTTTTAAAAGTATGCAACACATCTTGTAAACGAAAATTCACATCTGTTATTTGATCGGGCGCGAAAGGTTCTGGTTTTTCGAAGCTATTACGGAAGCGACCGCGAAATACCTCGTGGCGTACGAGTTGTTGATAGCCGCCCATGACAATGTTGGTGGGATTGTGTTTGTAGCCCGGGTGATCTTGCGGATAAACATCAATCAATTTCACAATGAAGTCAGCATCCGACCCGGTCATCGAAACCTTCAGCTTAGCCATGATTTCTCCGGCCAGCGTGATTTCATCCGTCAATGGATCGGTTTCGAACGTGAGCACATCCGGTCTCCGGCTTGCATCGCGCTGGTCATCACTCATAAACTGCCTGGGTGTAAAAACCAGCCGTTCTGTTTGCGACGTGTAGGGCACCGGCTTGGCGGGATCGCTGAGGTATTCGAAAACCGCCTGCTCGTTCTGGGGTTGATTAATGGCCAACTTTCCGTTGGCTCCAAAGTATAGTTTGGCGGGTGCAATTTCTTTTGGCGGCCATGCATCAAAACGCTGCCATTCTTTTTTGCCGGTATCGAACATCAATGCTTCGGCAAAGGTGCCGGCCCCCTCGCTCTTCAGGTGGTAGGCAAAAAACTTTCGCTCCACCTCGCGCTGATAGAACGTGTTAATGCTATCGCCAAAGTTAACGTGGTTGTGCACAGTAGCACCCCGATCCGGGGCTGACCACTGCCCATGCGCCCAGGGGCCCATCACAATCGTATTTTTGGCGGCCGGACTCGTGCGCTCAATCGACTTATAGATATTCAGCGGGCCGTACAAATCCTCCGCATCAAACCAACCACCCACCGTCATCACTGCATGATTCACATTTTTGAGATGTGGGAGCAGGTTGCGCTGCTGCCAGAATTCATCGTAGTTTGGATGATCCACAATCTGCTGCCAGAAGAAGTTATCCTGATGGTATTTTTCGGTGGCATTTTTTAGCGGCCCGATGCGCATGTTAAAATCGTAGCCGTCAGCCACCGGCTGCTCGCGGAAGCGTGCAAGCTTGTCATCGTACCAACTTTTGTCGGTGGGTTTGTCTTTTTGATAGCCGAACACCGCGAACGCGGCCAAATAACTCTGTAAGAATGCACCATTG
>JBIIVI010000384.1:0-2689 GCA_044339555.1 Cyclobacteriaceae bacterium
TGGATCGGTCTCCGGCCGCTGGAGCAACCTGCCGAAGGCGTTGGCAGTAACAACTGGGCCGTGAGCGGCAGCAAAACAGCTACCGGTGCCCCCATACTTAGTGGCGATCCACACCTGGAACTCAACCTGCCCTCCATCTGGTTTGTAGCGCACCTTAACTCACCCACTGTAAACGTGATGGGCGCCACCTTCCCCGGTGAACCTGGTGTAATCATTGGCTTCAACGACTCCATTGCGTGGAGCCCAACCAATGCCCAACGCGATCTGGTAGATTGGTACCGCATCGAATTCAAAGACGAAACGAAAAACGAATACAAAAGCGATGGGCAGTGGAAGTCAACGAACAAAGTGGTAGAAGAATTTAAAATCAAGGGCAAGCCTTCCTTTTTTGACACGATTGTGTTTACCCATCACGGCCCGGTGGTGTACGATGCCGCCTTCCATGGCGATTCCGAAAAGAAGCACTATGCGATGCGTTGGATCTCGCACGATGGCAGCAATGAAATGCGCGCCTTCTACCAACTGAACCGCGCCCGCAACCATGCCGACTACATGAAGGCGCTGGATCATTACATCGCACCCGCCCAAAACTGGTCGTTCGCCTGCACCAATGGCGACATTGCCATCCGCATTCAGGGAAAGTTTCCCGTAAGGCGCGTAAACGAAGGCCGGTTTGTGCTGGACGGCACTACCACCATAACCGAATGGCAGGCGTTCATTCCGTTCGAGCAAAACGTGATGGACAAAAATCCGGCTCGCGGGTTCATCAGTTCGGCCAATCAAATTTCGGCCGATGCAACTTATCCGTACTATCTGCATACGGGATCGTACAACGAGACGTACCGCAACCGCAGAATTAACCAGCTACTGACTCAGGCCAACAACATCACACCACAGGACATGATGCGGATGCAGAATGACAACTTCAACCTGCAAGCTGCCGAGAGTGTACCGGTGGTACTCGGGCAGGTAAACGCCTCTGCACTATCCGCGGAAGCGAAAATCATTTACGACACCCTCGCGAAGTGGAACTTCTTTAACGAACCCAATCTGATCGGCCCTGTTTACTATGAAGTGTTATGGGAAGAAGTGCTACGCGGCATTTGGGACGAGATGTACGACTCAAAAGTGCGGGTGCGCATCCCAACGGACTTTACCACCATTCAATTGATCAAAGACCAGCCGGAGTTTCCGTTTTATGATGTGGTGGCCACTCCGGAAAAAGAAACGCTGGCCAACGTAATCAAAAACTCGTTTGAAAAAACCGCGAGCCGCATCGCCACCTGGAAAGCAGAAAACAGTGATAAGAAACTGGATTGGGGCGATTACAAAAACACACTACTGCAACACCTGATGCGCCTGCTGCCGATGAGCGAATACGCCCGCAACGGCGGAAATGGCGGCATTGTTAACGCAACAAGCCACCGCCACGGGCCGAGTTGGCGAATGGTGGTAAGTCTTGAAAAAACAGGGGTAAAGGCATGGGGCACTTTCCCGGGTGGTCAATCAGGCAACCCGGCCAGTACGTACTACACCCAATTGATTGACAGTTGGGAAAAAGCCCAGCCCAATCCATTGCACTTTTCCTCCGCACCCGGCCCGCTTAAACCGGTGGCGCTTTTCACCGTTCAATTTCAACCTGAAGCGAAATGAAGACGATCTATCAAACCCTTCTAACGTTAGTAGTGTGTCTCGTACTGCAACTGTTTCTGCCGTGGTGGTCGCTGGCAGTAGGCGCTGCGGTAGTCGCGTTTTTCTTCGACCAATCGGGCTGGCGTGCATTTTTGGGCGGCTTTGTGGCGGCCTTTCTGTTGTGGGGGGCTGCGGCAGCGTGGTTGAACTCGAGTGGCGGATCGCTGCTGGCGGATCGGCTCAACCAATTGCTACCGGTTAACTCCTTGCTGCTGACAGGCTTGGTGGGGGGCTTGGTAGGTGGTTTGGCAGCCCTGACCGGAAAACTGGTAAGAAGCGCCTAGAATTCCCAAAAAACTTGCATCCCGGCAGGAAAAAATGCGGGCGAGCAGGCCCAACCGCGTATATTTGCACTCCTTTTTTAAAGGAAAACATCCAAAAACTCACTGGAGAGGTGGGTGAGTGGCTGAAACCAACAGTTTGCTAAACTGTCGTACGGGTTAAACTGTACCGGGGGTTCGAATCCCCCCCTCTCCGCTGCCAATAAACGATTGGCGGTTCTTTGACATGCTGGTCCCGTAGCTCAATGGATAGAGCAACTGCCTTTAAGTAGTTAGGAGCCTTTGCCCGGAAACAGAACGGGCCAAGTGGATGATGCTGTATCGGTGAACCCTTCGTGCAAACATGGCAATACCGAGGAAATTTTATGTCTACTTTAGGTTGATGAAAGCTCATCATACCAAAAACAAAGGAGACCTGGGCGTTTTGAAGGCTCAAGCTGATTTGTGTGAAAAGGGCTACCTCGTTTGTGTGCCAATGTCCGAACATGCACCTTTCGACTTGATTGCGTATCGAAATGCTGAGTTCAGACGCATTCAGGTGAAAGCCCGGTCGCTCGAAAAAGGCCGGTTGAATATCCGGTTTGAGCACAGTTATTCCGACAAACGGGGTGTTCATACTCCTAGAATCGATTTCGGAGAGGTGGATGTGTACTGTGTGTATTGTCTCGACAATCAAACGTGCTACTATTTCAAATCTTTGGATTTCGCTCGATTTT
>JBIIVI010000093.1:0-11598 GCA_044339555.1 Cyclobacteriaceae bacterium
GGGTGAAGATAGGTTTGGTGATGCTGGGGGCCAGCGTGATTTTTTCCGATTTGCTCAAAGCGGGAGGTCTCGGCCTGCTCCAGGCGGCCGTGGTAGTAATCGCAGTTTGGTATGCTGCATTTTATATCGCCCGGTTTTTTGGGTTAGAGGAGGATCTCAAATTGATGATTGCCAGTGCGGTTTCCATCTGCGGGGTATCGGCAGCGATCGCTACCGCAGGAGCGATTCAGGGCGACTCCAAAAAACTTTCGCTCGTGGTTTCGATGGTGCTGATGGTGGCGATTCCAATGATGTTGGGTATGCCTTACCTAGCCAGGTATCTCGAATTGTCGGACGCGGTAACCGGGGCTTGGTTAGGCGGCACGATCGATACAACAGGCGCAGTAGTGGCAGCGGGTTCATTGGCAGGGGAGACGGCCTTGCAGATGAGCACGATTGTGAAGTTCTCGCAAAATGTGTTGTTGGGCGTGGCTGCTTTTGCTATTAGCTTTTACTGGGCCTACAGCCAGCGTCATCAATCAAAAGAGCGGCCCACGTTAAATGTGATTTGGCAACGGTTTCCCAAGTTTGTAATTGGGTTTGTCGTAGCCTCGTTTGTGTTCTCGGTTTTAGTAGAGCCCGCTACATTAACTACCGTGAAGGATGGGCTGAAAAGTTTGCAGACGTTATGGTTTGTGATGGCATTTGTGGCCATTGGGTTGGAAACAAATCTGCACGACCTGTTCCGCCTGGAGAACCGTAACGCCTTGTATACCTTCCTGTTAGCACAAGCGATCAATATTTTGCTCACACTTGGAATTAGTGTGATGTTATTTAGCTAAAATTTTTAGTCATTTTCCTTGCTTGTTCTCGGCTAATGCCTCATTTTTGGCTAAATTATTTAGTGAATGGATAGCGGGCAACAACTTCGATTGAAAAGCAAAAAGCTTTCTTCTGGGCGGTATCAGATCCAGTTCTCCTTTGGATTTCCGGAATCGTACTATGGCTATGTATTGGCGGAGCCCCGCACTCCCTTGCGCGAAGTAATGCAAAAAATTGAGCGACATCTGCATGCAGCGGTGGAGCCCGAGCGGTACCTACAGCGAAATCTTTTTTCGGTGCTCAAACGTGCACCTTCATCTGGAACGATTGTGGTGTTTAAACGATAACCTGATGGAAATCAACGAAAGCATTCGGGCGTTACGCAAGCAGCTTGGTCTCACACAAGATCAGTTTGCAGCCAAACTAAAGATTAAACGTTCGCTGGTGGGCGCGTATGAAGAGGGTCGGGCTGAGCCGCGACTAGAACTGATTCAACAAATGGCCAAACTCGGTAAGCTTTCATTGGAGAGTTTCATGGCGGGCCCCAACACCAAGGGTGCCTTCAAAATCTTTCCTACGCCCGCCGAGAGTAAAGAGGTGCTAGTGGTAACCGTGGATAGTCAATCGCGCGATAACATCGAACTTGTTCCACACAAAGCTGCAGCCGGCTATTTGAATGGCTTTGCAGATCCGGAGTTTATCAAAGAACTTCCCTCATTCCGCCTACCCAACCTGCCTACCGGCACGTACCGGGCTTTTGAGATTTCCGGGGATTCTATGCTCCCGATCGCTCCGGGAACCATCATTGTCGGTGAGTATGTGGAAAATCTCCAACACATCCGCAATGGAAAAACCTATGTGCTGGTCACTCAAAGCGAAGGTATCGTGTACAAGCGTGTCTTTAACTACATCTCAGAAAACGGCAAACTTTTTCTCGTCTCCGACAACCGCCAATATTCACCCTATCAGGTCGCAGCCGAGGAGGTAACGGAAGCATGGCAAGCCAAAGCGTTTATCAGCGTGCAGTTTCCTGATGTGGAAACCAAAGGCGAGGGCAGCGTAGGCGATTTGGCTGGCGCGGTCGTCAACCTGCAACAAGAGGTCGCCTCTCTTAAAACCAAACTCAAGAAATAACTTAGCGGTTGCCACTCACACCTCTTCCGGTAACGGAAGGGGCTGTGGGTTGGATTTCAAGGTCGTGCTTCGGTCCACTTTGCCCGAAGCAGTTTCAGCAAAATGAGGGGTGACAAGAACTTGCTTCGGGCTTTCGTAGCGATTTAGAACGGAGCGAATCTGTGGCCAGAGTTGAACGACAGGGTCGGGCGCTCCCTCGATCACCAGGACCACCTGCTGATGCAAACTCGGATGCGGTTGGCTCGCGATAAAAAAGCGATGGGTCAGACCATGTTCACGGAACAGCGTGTCTAGTTTGCTTTCCACCTGCTCAGGGTGAATTTTTACGCCCCCGGAATTGATCACATGATCCCATCGGCCGATCCATTCAAATTCTCCTTCCGGGAAAATCTGAACGACATCATTGGTGATAATCGCCTCACCCAAATGAGGTGCGTGAATCACGAGGCAGTTACGCGAATCCGTTTCGATGCGAATGCCTGGCAGTGCCCGAAACCGATCCGAAGCCTGGGGGCCGTTCAGGGGACGGAGGGCAATATGAGTGAGCGTCTCGGTCATGCCGTAGGTAGCGAAAAACCGACAGGAGAAGTGACTGAGTTTTTCGACGGTAGTCGCCTCCAAAGGCGCGCCACCGATTAGGGCCATTTTTATGTGGTTAAAGTGTGCCGCTTCATTGCTGGCGAGTATGCGCTCGAGCTGGTAAGGAACAAGGGCAACAAAATCGATTGACAGCGCTTGAGGTATTTCCCGAAACGGGTTTGCGCTGGGCTCGACCACATAAAGGTTCATGCCAGTTTCCCAGCCGCGCACCAGCATCATTTGTCCGGCAACAAAGGCGGTATCGAGACACACCAGCGCATTCATTCCAGCGGTTAATCCCAGCGCCTGTTGGGTGAGGCGGGTGCTGCCTTCCATGGCACTGCGTGGAAAATGAACCGTTTTCGGTGAGCCTGTTGAGCCTGAGGTAGTGAGCGAGAAGTTGGATTGCCCGGTTAGCCACGCATGAGAAAAACGTAAGACTTTCGTGGCAAGGGGAGTACCTGAAGAAAACGTTCCCTCTACGATTTCATTTTTTTGGTACGTTTGACCCGCCACGTGTAAGTGCGGGGTCATTTTGGTTTGCGTTTCTGGATAACGAGCTCCTGAAAGCCGTACGTGCTGTCTAATACTCGCTCGAACTTTAAATCAGTTAACTCCACCAGCACGAGCTCCGCAGTTGTGTAGATTCGATTGTCGTCCAACAGGTGGCCGCCAATCGTCCTACCGGTTGCATCGCTTACTGCCATGTGCAAATGGCATCCATCAGCAGACAACGTACCCGTGAGGGACACGATTTCGAAATAGCCTGTCTGAGAAACACCAGTTTCCTGGTTGGCAAAGCGGATGTTGGTTTTCTCCAGACTCCCTACGCAGCTAACGAGCGCGGCTGCCTGCAGATTGTGATCGCGCGCATACTTCATGAGTTCTTGCTTCAAGTCCTGGTGGGGCTTAAGCCGGAGCGCATGAAAGGTTCCGGGCGAAGACTGGCTCATGGTTAGTACATTACTTAACAGCAAGAAAGCAAGCAGCAGGCTCCGCACATTAAGGGAACTTAGGGAACTTTGAGAAATCGGGTTCGCGCTTTTCGAGAAATGCATTCTTGCCTTCTTTTGCTTCATCGCTCAGGTAATAGAGCAGGGTGGCGTTACCGGCCAGTTCCTGGATACCGGCTTGTCCATCCAGTTCGGCGTTGAACGCACATTTCAACATGCGAATGGCCAGCGGGCTCTTCTTCAGAATTTTTTCGGCCCATGCCACATACGTTTCTTCCAGCTTTTCGAGGGGAACGACTTTGTTTACCAGCCCCATATCGAGTGCTTCTTGCGCATCGTACTGATCACAGAGATACCAAATTTCGCGCGCTTTTTTCTGTCCCACGATTCGGGCGAGATAGGAGGCACCAAAGCCACCATCAAAGCTACCCACCTTGGGTCCGGTTTGCCCAAAGCGTGCGTTGTCGGCAGCGATCGTGAGGTCGCAAACCACATGCAGTACATGGCCGCCCCCGATGGCCCAACCGGCCACGGCCGCGATCACCGGTTTAGGAATTGAGCGAATCATTTTTTGCAAATCCAACACGTTTAGGCGCGGCACTGCATCACCGCCCACATATCCACCGTGGCCCCGTACGCTTTGATCGCCACCGCTGCAAAAAGCCTGGCCGCCTTCGCCGGTTAGAATAATCACCCCCACCTCGTTATCCTCGCGGCAAAGATTCATGGCATCGATCAATTCCTTCACCGTTAAGGGTGTGAAGGCGTTGTGAACCTTTGGGCGGTTGATGCTGATGCGGGCGATGCCATTGTATTTGTGAAAGACAATTTCTTGGTACTCTTTGATCGGTTTCCAGGGATATTTGAGGTTCATATAGCTGATTTTAAGAACTGTTTAAATTCGTTGAAATAGATTTTGTTTGGCTGGGGAGTGGTTTCCACTTCGATGAGGGCGGGGCCGTCTCCCGCAAAGAACTCAGTCCATTGGTCGGCTGACTGGTACACCCAATGACGGATTCCAAATTCGGCACACAGCGAACGCGCAGTTCGCTTTTGTTCTGTCACAAAGTAGCGCGGTAGTTCCGGTAAATCTCCCGGGCCATCAATCATACTAAAGATTACTCCGCCGTGGTTGTTCAGAAGCACAATACGCAAGTTACGCAGGTCCTCCTGGTGCCAGAAGGCATTGCTGTCGTAGAAGAAGGCCACATCGCCCGTTAGCAACACCTGTAACTCATGGTGCGCGATGGCATGTCCCACAGCCGTGCTGGTGCAGCCATCGATGCCACTTGTTCCCCGGTTTGCGTACACCCGGTTCCGTTGCGCGGGCTGTAGACCAAGGTAATTGGCATACCGCACCGGCATGCTGTTCGATAAATGCAACGAACTCTTGAGCGGCAGTGCGCGCAGTAATTCATTCACCACAAAAAACTCGGTCGAACTAGCAGTCGCAAAAAACCTACGTGTTGTTTGCTGAGCCGCTACTTCGAGCTCGCCCCAGCGTGCGGGAAAATCAGAAGGGGTGCTCGATTGACCCGATGAAGCGAGGTTCTTGAAGAACGGCAGCAGGTCGGAGCGCACAATCCGCGTAAGCGATTGAAATGTGTCGGCAGCGAGACCCGAAGGTTGAATATGCCAATGTTCACTCGGGCGATTGGCGCGTAAAAAAAGTTTCAGATTTTTCGAAATCACCGATAGCCCAAACGTAATGAGTAATTCAGGTGCCAATTTGGCTTTGCGTTCATCTGAAAGTGCTCCCAAGAAGCTGTCGGCCAACCGGATTGTTTCCGGGCAGGTGTGGACGTTCGACAAAACATCACCCACCAAACACGCCTGCCGGTTTCGGACGAAGTCTTGGATCGCCTCAAGCAGATCTTGGGAATAAACACCCTGACCGGCTACGATGAGAATTCGTTGCGCGCGGCTGAGTTTTGTTTCCAACTCGGCCAGCTCTTCAGCCGTCAGATTAACATGCGGAGCGCGGGAGTGAATAGGACGATGTGGAAGGGCCGCGATTGTTTCGTTGGATACTGGATAGAGCGGCTCGCGAAACGGGAAGTTAATGTGCACGGGGCCCGGCTGCGCGGATGTGGCTGTGTAGATGCTTTCGTTAAAGACGCGTTGCGAATGCCAGGCCGTGCCGGGATGCGTGTAGTCGGAGTTCAATTCCCAGGCCCGCTTCACGTGGCTACCAAAAAGGTTTGTTTGCCGGATGGTCTGTCCGTCGAGTTGATCGATCCATTCACTCGGTCGATCCGCGGTCAACACGATCAGTGGGATTTGCTGAAAATAGGCCTCGGCTACTGCCGGGGCAAAATTGTAAGCGGCCGATCCAGATGTACAAATCAAGATGACGGGGCGCCCACTTTGTTGCGCCAGACCTAATGCTACGAAGGCAGCACTTCGTTCATCACTAAAAACATGTGACTTCAATTTGCGTTGTCGGACAAAAGCCAGAACCAACGGAGCGCTTCGCGACCCTGGGCAGATCACCACATCGGTGATGCCGGCAACTACCGCCAGTTCAGCCAGCGATGCAAGCAAGGCATGCATCAGTCCTGAATGGCTTTTAAAATGGTGTTCATTTTCATTTCCGTCTCGTTCCATTCCGCCGCGGGGTCGGAGTCGGCCGTAACGCCTGCGCCCGCATAAAGCCGCGCCCGATTGCCCAACCACTGCATACAACGCAGGTTGACAAAAACATCTGTGCTGCCAGATACGTCCACGGGACCCAGGAAGCCGGCATAGAGTTCCCGTGCGTGAGGTTCATGACTTCGAAGAAATTGTAATGCGGGTTCTAGCGGCATCCCGCACACTGCGCTTGTAGGGTGGAGCAGTTTGAGCATCACAGAAGCAAGCTGTGGGAAGTGTGTTGCACGCGTATCTACCACATAATCGGTTTTCAGGTGCAGCAAATTGCCTGCGCGATAGGTTCGCGGACCGTGCTCTTCATACTCGCGAAGGCGAATCTTTTTGAAACAGTTGATGATGTAGCGACTTACCAACGCTTGCTCTTCAATATCCTTCTGAGTCCAGGTAGTTTTCTTTAGATCCGCACCGGCCACAAAGGGTTGCGTGCCGGCCAAGGCTACGGTTTTAAAAACACCTTCCTGACTCTGCGAAACCAACAACTCCGGTGTGGCACCCAACCATGTACCAGTGGCCGGTGAAGACACCAGCGAAATCAATGCATGCGGGTAACGTTCGGCTAGCGAGTGAAATAGCTGAATCAAATCCAAGTTGGGATTCAACTCCACTTCTTTAATTCGGGAGGGCACTACTTTTTCCAGCCAGCCGGCCTCAATGGCATGAAGGGCCTGCTCTACGTTTTGAAGGAAATCTACGGAAGTAGTATTCAGCACCTTGCTTCCTTTACGTACATGCCAACGAAGGGGTGTTTCCTCTGGGACGTTCCAGTTTATGGATGGGGGTGCTTGTACCACCTGCAGCGTGTCTTTGTCTTGCCGCAGTAGAAATTCACTCGGAAAGAATTGTTTGTCGAGGATGGGATCGAAAGCACCCACCAAAAAACCTGCGGGAAGTTCCTCCAGCGCAACATCGGCCAAAGCAATAGGTTTCTCACACGTTAAAACATGGGTACAATCTGTTTCAGGCAACCGCCACAACGCCACCGACTTACCCAGGTTGACGGAATGGGCCAGAATTTTCCGCACCGTAGTGGCGGCCTGCATCCGATCCTTCAGCACTATTTCCTTCATCTCCGGTCGATTACTGCCAGCGTTAGTCTACTAACGCATACCAATTCGTCTTGTTCGTTAGTAATCCGAATCTCCCAGACTTGTGTACGCTTCCCAACGTGCACGGGTGTTGTTCTTCCGATTACAAATCCTTGGCGAATTGACTTGATGTGATTGGCGTTAATCTCCAGTCCTACACAATATTGTGTCTCCCGGTTCACACACAAGGTGGCCGCAACACTTCCCAGCGTTTCTGCCAGCGCCACGGAAGCACCTCCGTGCAGGAGGCCCAGTGGTTGATGCGTTCGGGCATCTACGGGCATGCGGGCTATGAGATAATCAGTACCTACTTCCGTAAACTCAATGCCCAAGTGACTGACCAACGTATTGACCGACATCGCGTTGAGTTGCGTAAGCGACACAGTTGGAAACAAGTTGGGCGAAGGTTGTTCGGGAGTATTGGACAATGGCTTATTTCCTTATTTTTGCGGCCAAATTAGGAGAAATTGACCAGCAAAAAAATCTACCTGATCCGTCATGGACAGACTGAGCTGAACCGACAGGGAATCGTTCAAGGCAGCGGGGTAGATGCACCATTGAATTCTGAGGGTATTCGCCAAAGTCAGGCTTTTTTTCAAGCGTACCGCGATGTTCAGTTTGATAAAATTTATACCTCTGCATTAACGCGTACGGTGGAGTCGGTGAAGCCATTCTTGAATCTGGGTATTCCGCATGAAGTGCTACCGGGTTTGAACGAGATTAGCTGGGGCGTTCATGAGGGAAAAGCGATTACTCCGGAGGAAGATGCCTACTACCATTGGATGCTGAAGCAGTGGCAGGAGGGAAATACCCACATCAAGATCGAAGGTGGTGAGAGTCCGGAAGATGTCGTCAATCGACAGCAGCCGGTACTAAATTATGTTTTGCAAAACGAGCGGGAGCAAACCATTTTGATTTGTATGCACGGCCGCGCCATGCGTATTTTACTAACTCAGCTACTCCATTATCCACTGCGATCCATGGATCTGTTCGAACACCAAAATCTTTGCTTGTATGTGGTGCAGGGCACCGGTAGTATGTTTCATTTGGAGAAACACAATGATGTGGCCCACCTTCAACGACAGGGCAAACCACACGCGCAACTTACTTAGGCAGTTGCTCCAAGGCAAAACGTGCCTTACTGTCAATACTGTTTTTGTACTCGTGCTTCTTGTAGCTGAGCGCCTTTTCGAAGTAGTTACGCGCTTCACCAAAATGGCGGGCATCTTGGGCTATGTACCCAAGTTGTAATGCTGCGCTGGGTGCGAAATACCACGGATTGTCTTTTGCCAGGTCGATGGTTTGTTGATAGAACAACCGGGCCGCGACCAGGTCTTTGGTTTTGTGGGCGAGGCGGGCCTTGCGATAGTAAAACTCGGCGCGGTCCAACGGGCTGCTCAGGTCAGCCGGTGTAATGTTATTCAGGATTTCTTTCGCTTCCTTAAAATAACCGCCATCTGTATAGAAACGGGCGCGAAGCAGTTTTGCATTCGGGAACACTCCTTCTTTGAGTTGCGCATCCGCATATTTGTCGGGCTCGGCTGTTGCCCGACCGGTTTTCTTCGCGCGTTCAAAAAAGATTTTGGCTTGTTCGGTCTTTCCTTGTAAGTAATACGCCAGGCTGATTTTAAAGTAAGAATCTTTTTTGAAGTTCTGGCTGCGATAGTGTTGGATAAACCGTTGGAAGGAGAGGATGGAGGCATTATAGTCAGCGCGTTGTAACAGAATCTCCCCACGTATGTAGTCGATGTAAAACATGGGCAACCCCTTGTTGTTGGCATCCAGATGCTGGATGATTTGCAGGGCTTCCTCGCTTTGACTGTTCTTAATCATCATGTTGATGGCGAGAAAGGACACAAGCCTTTGATCAGGTTGCACTTTCAGTAGCTCTTTTAATCCCTTGCTGGCTTCGTCAAACTGCTGATTGATGAATCCTTTGATCGTATAGAACAAAATGGCTGCCTCTGCGCTGAGTGAGGAGCGAGACGAGCGTAGGTCGTTCAACATTTTTTGCCCGGCCACTACTGAACCCTTCATACCCAGTAATGACATGAACCAATGATATTTGTCGGGCACTGAGCCAATCATCACTTGAATAACACCGTACGTTTTTTTGATCGGAACAAAGTCCGGGAATTTCTTGACGCACTGTTGGGCCAGGTTATAGGCCGATCGGATCGAGAGCACGGCATTTAACTCCTGCCCCAAATTGATCTGGTTGAACCCTTTTTGCAACTGAAGTTCGGCCCTTAAAAACAAGGCGTCCGGTGTACTTCCCAATTTTTCCAGATACGCCAACCGCTCTTTAAAAAGTGCTTCCGACTTCTCGAACTTACTCTCATCTTCACTGATCAACGCTTCAATCGTTTCATTCAGGCTCAGCAGATAGATTTTGTGGAGCTCGTTGGTTTTGATTCGCCCGAGCAGCTGCTCAGCGGCGTCCGTTTGCAAATTCAAGATGAGTTGATGCGCCCGGGTTGCCTCTGAATCAAACAACCAGTCTTTATCGGCCGCACTTGCGCTGATCGAAAGTAAAAAAAAGCAGGCCATTACGCCTGCTCTTTTCCAAATACTATTTAGTGTCGGGTTAACCAACTTTTTTCGTGCGTCTGGCAGCGGTCGTCTTTTTCGGCTTCTCTTCTTCTACAACTTCTACATCCTCCACACCGGCCAAAATCCGGCCCGAGTGCTCATCGATAACCAGCTTCTTGCGCTCGCGTATCTCCGCGATTTTTTGGGGCGGTATGATGATGTTACAACCTTCCGCTGCGCCACGTACCACGCGTACCACGGCCAAGCCGTTTGATAAGCTTTTGCGAAGACGTTCGTAATATTTCAATAACTTATCTTCGATTTTTTTGGCCGCCTTCTCACGTTCTGCCATCAGTCTCTTCTCTTCTTCCTGGCTCTCGGTAAGGATATCCTGTAGCTCAGACTTCTTATTTTCCAAATCCTGGCTGCGTTCGGCAATCAGCGTCTCAATCTTCTTGATTTCTTCCTTCTTTGCCTCAATTTTTTCCTTGCCTTCTTTGATGCGCTTTTCGCAAATCTGAACCTCTAACTCCTGTAGTTCGATTTCTTTGGTGATGGCATCGTACTCGCGGTTATTCTTAACGTTCTTCTGCTGGTCGTTGTACTTCTTCACCAGTTTTTCTGCCTCCTTGATGCCTTCCTTGTTTTTCTTAATGACCTCTTCCAATTCCTTCTGTTCCTGCTCAAATCGTTGCTGACGGGTCTTGTAGCCTTCCATTTCATCTTCCAGGTCTTGCACCTCGTCTGGCAAATCCCCGCGTAACTTCTTTAACTCATCCAGTTTTGTGTCGATACTTTGAAGCTTTACAAGCGCTTCAATTTTTTGTGCAACTGCTTGATTTTCCATTATTTACAGGTAACTTATAGGATTAGTATTTGTTTTCGAAAAATTGACTGCAAAAGTAGGGAATTTTTCCCTTAAAACCTCAGCGATAAGGTCTTTCGTGTACTGTTCGCTCTCGTAATGGCCGACATCCGCCAGCGTGATTCGCCCTTCAGCATCGAAGAACTCGTGGTACTTGAAGTCAGCGGAAATAAATACATCTGCACCGACTTGAATTGCCTTCGGCACCAACAAACTGCCCGCTCCTCCGCAAACCGCAACTTGCTGTACGAGGGATTTGGTGGGTAGGGTATGTCGCACACAACCGGTTTTGAAAGCCTTTTTGACAAGTTGAAGAAACGCCATTGTTTCCATGGGTTCCGATAAGGTTCCGACAACGCCACTTCCCACCTCTTGATTCTCGTTTTCCAACGTGTGCAGGTAATAGGCCACTTCCTCATAGGGATGAGCTGCTTTTAGCGCTCTTAGCACCTCTTGTTGGCGTGGCTTTGCAAAGATTAACTCGATTCGATCTTCAGCCACTGTTTCCATTTTACCCAGACTTCCAATCGTTGGCTTCGCACCTTCGTTTGGCGTAAAGGTACCGGTCCCCGCCACGCGGAAACTGCATGCACTGTAGTTACCGATCTCGCCGGCGCCTGCGGCATGTAGAGCCGCCAACACAGATGCGGTGTCTTGCTGTGGGACAAACGTAGTTAGTTTCTGTAAGGTTTGGCGAGCAGGTTGAAGCACCCGCACTTGTTGTAGTCCTAGTTCTTGCGCCATCCGGCTGCTAACGCCTGTAAGAACGTTATCGAGGTTTGTATGAATGGCATAGATGGCAATGTCGTTTTTGATGGCCTTGATAACAGCTCGTTCCACATAGTTTCTGCCAGTAAGACTTTTCAAGCCTTTGAAGATGATGGGGTGATGCGCGATGATCAGATTGGCGTTTTCGCGTACGGCTTCATCCACCACTGCCTCTGTACAATCGAGCGTAACGAGTGCTTTTCGGGCTGGCCAGTCGGGTGCGCCTGTG